>DASTGQ010000605.1:0-7532 GCA_035718985.1 Gemmatimonadaceae bacterium | reverse complement strand
CTTGGCACTCACGCGCAGGATGGAATCCGCGTCCACGCCCAGCAGGTCCGACACTTCCTTCGCGCGCCGGTCCGGCTCCGCGCCCGGGAGATCGATCTTGTTGAGGATCGGGATGATCTCGAGGCCGGCGTCCAGCGCGAGGAACAGGTTGGAAAGCGTCTGCGCCTGGATTCCCTGCGACGCGTCCACGACGAGGATTGCTCCCTCGCATGCCGCCAGCGAGCGTGACACCTCATACGTGAAGTCCACGTGACCCGGCGTGTCGATCAGGTTGAGCTCATACTCTTCGCCGTCACTCGCACGGTACGACATGCGCACCGCGTTCAGCTTGATCGTGATGCCGCGCTCCCGCTCCAGGTCCAGGGTGTCCAGGACCTGGGCCTTCATCTCACGCTTCTGGAGCATCCCCGTCTCCTCGATGAGACGATCGGCCAGCGTGGACTTTCCGTGGTCGATGTGGGCGACGATGCAGAAGTTGCGGATATGGTCGAGCTTCACGGCAATGCGGATTGAGACAGGGACGACTTGCAGCCTTGAAATATAGCAGGTTGATCGGTTGCCCCGCGCCCGCCTACCTTTCGAGCTGCAATGGAGTCCTCCGCTGTTCGCGCGGATCTCCACGACCCCGCGACGCTCGCGTCGCTGGGGCACCTGGAGGTCATTGCGCGGTGGGTCGTCGACGGCTTTCTGAGCGGACTGCATCGGTCACCCCGCAAGGGGTTCTCGGTGGAGTTCGCCGATTTTCGTCCCTATCAGCCTGGTGACGACCTCCGCTACGTGGACTGGAAGATCGCCGCGCGGTCCGACCGCTGGGTGGTGAAGCAGTACGAGGAGGAGACGAACCTCCGCGCCACTATCATCCTCGACGTGAGCGCCTCCATGGACTGGCGTGGCGCGCCGGCCGCCGAGCGGCTCACCAAGCGTACCTACGGAGAGCAGCTCGCGGCCGCGCTCGCGCTCCTGCTTCTCCGGCAGCGCGACGCCGTCGGTCTCATCCGCTTCGACGACGCCGTGCGCACGAGCGTGCCGCCGCGCGCCCGCACCTCGCAGTGGCGGCGACTCGTCGCCGCGCTCATGGAGCCATCCGGCGGTCGCGCCTCTGACGCGCCGACGGCCCTCGCCCAGGCTGCCAGGCTCGTCACGCGGCGTGGCATGGTGATCTTCATCAGCGACCTGCTCGTCGACGTGGATGCCACGCTCTCGGCGCTGCGCGGGCTGCGCGCCGCGGGACACGACGTCACCGTGCTTCACGTCATGGACCCCGCCGAGCGCTCCTTCCTGCTTTCGGGCGAGGCGCGCTATGCGGACCCCGAATCCGACCTGGTCGTGCCCGCCGGTGCCGATGTGCGGGCGGTCTACGACCGCACCGTGGAGACGGTCATCGCCGAATGGCGTTCGGCGCTCGGCGCCATGGGCGCGCGCTACGAGGTCGTCCTCACCGACCAGCCATACGCAACGCCGCTTCGTCGCGTCTTCGACGCTAGGCAGCGGCAACCGTGAGCTTCCTCGCGCCGTTCTACCTGCTGCTGGCGGGGGCTGCCGCGGTTCCGCTGCTCCTCCACCTCCTGCGTCGCAACGTCGGTGAGCGTGTGGAGTTTCCCGCCGCGCGCTACCTGCAGCGTGCCGAGCGGGAGCACAGCAAGTCGCTGCGGCTGCGCAACCTGCTGCTCATGCTGCTGCGCGTGCTGCTCCTCCTCCTTCTCGCGCTCGCTGCCGCGCGGCCCTTTGTCCGCGGCGTCGGCACTGGCCACGGCGCGACCGCAGTCGCCATCGTCCTTGACAATTCGCTCTCCACTACCGCAGTCAGTGGCGGTGTCCCGGCGTTCAACCGCCTGCGCGATGGGGCGCACGCGGTCCTGCTCGCCGCGACGCCGGCAGACCGCCTCTGGCTGGTGACCGCCGATGGTGCGCTGCGCGCCGGCTCGCGCGAGGCGCTGCTGAACGAGCTGGCGCGAGTGTCGCCGCTGGAGGGCGCCGGCGATCTCCCCCTCGCATTTCGCCGCGCCGGCGCCGCGGTTCGTGCCGCGCCGTTGCCGGCGCGAGTCGTCGCCGTGGCGACCGATGGTCAACGCACGGCGTGGGCGTCAGCGCGACGCATTCCGGACGCGGTCGCCGTCCTCGCGTTCGACGGGCCACCGCCTTCCAATCACGCCGTGCTCGGTGTCGACGTTCAGCCAGCCAGGTGGACGCCGCGGGGAGCCGTCATCGCCCGCATCGCTGCGTCGGATTCCGTTGGTTATCGCATCGTCCTCGGCAACCGCGCCGCGGCGCGCGGCATTGCGGCACGCGACGAGCGACCTTCGGTGCGCCTCTCACCTCCAGAGCGCGGCTGGCAGTCCGGCGCCGTGGAGCTCGAGCCCGACGACTTTCCCGCCGATGACGCCCGGCACTTCGCCGTCTGGATCGGCGCGCCGCCCGCGGCTTCGGCCGCAGCGAGCGCCGGCCCCTTCGTTGCCACCGCACTCGCGACGCTGGTCGCCGACGGTCGTGCCTCCGCGGGATCGGGCGTCACCATCACGTCGGCTGACATGCTGACTGGACTGCCGGCGCTGCTCCTCGCACCCGCCGACCCGCTCCGCATCGGCGCCGCGAATCGCGCGCTGTCGCGGTTCAACATCCCCTGGCGCTTCGGCGCTGCGGTAGCCACGCCCACTGCCGCGCACGGCGGTGGGCTCGATGGCGTCACCGTCTCGCGACGGTATCGCCTCGAACGCCAGGGCGGAGCAGCGCCGTCGGATACCCTCGCGTCAGCCGGCGCGGACGCATGGGCTGTCGCGGGTCCGGGATACGTCCTCCTCGCCTCTCCGATCGATCCGGCAGCCACCGACCTGCCGCTCCGCGCCGTGTTCCTGCCGTGGCTCTCGCAGATGCTCGGGCAGCGTCTCGGCGCACCGGCCGGGGACGTCGGAGCTCCCATCGTCGCCTCGCCCGGTGCGCCGCTCGTCCTGCCCGCCGCCGTGGACGCGATCGAGAGTGCGTCAGGTGCGCGTCGCTCGATCGTGAGTGAGCACATCGACGCGCCGACCGAGCGGGGCGTCTGGTTTCTGCTGCGCGCCGGCCGGCGTGTCGGGGCCCTCGTCGTCGAGGCTCCCGACGCAGAATCCGACCTCACACGCTGGCGGCCCCGTGAGCTTGCGCAACGACTCGGCGGCGCCGATGCGCGCGGCGTGACGTCGCCGGACGCGCTCGCCCATGCCGCCTTCACGGCCGGCGCACGCCATCCATTCACCACCCCGTTGCTCGTGCTCGCATTCCTGCTCCTCGCTGCCGAAGCGGTGGTGGTGCGAGCCAACCGTCCGGTCACCGCCTAGTGTCACTGCCTTCGATTCTCGACGCCGTCGAACGCCTCCCCGCGTTCACCCGGCTCTTCAATACGCTGCCCGCTCCGCGCGCCCAGTTGAGTGCCGCGGGCGTGCCCGGCTCCGCTGACGCCGTCATCGTCGCCGCCCTCGCGCGACGGCTTCACACGCGATTCATCGTCGTCGCCGCCGACGGTGTTCCGCAGGCGGAACGCCTGCTCGCCGACCTCCATACCCTCCTCGACGAGGCGCCGGTCGTTCTCTATCCGCCGCGCGAAGGATTCGGCGAGGCGGAGCCGCACGTGGAAGTCGCCGGCGAGCGCGTCGAGACGCTCGAGCGCCTCGCGCGTGGCGACGTCCGCGTGCTCGTCACCACGCCACGTGCCCTGCTCGAGCGGACGAAGCTTCCCGGCGCGCTTCAGGACCTCCGGCTCGAGCTCCGGAAGGGCGACCTTCGTCGCCCCAGCGATCTCGCCGCGCATCTCGAGCGCATCGGCTTCGAGCGCGTGCCGATGGTGGAGGATGTCGCGCAGTTCAGCCTTCGCGGCGGCATCTTCGACGTCTATTCCTTCGGCATGACCGATCCCGTGCGCCTCGAGTTCTGGGGCGACGAAGTGGTAGATCTGCGACACTTCGAGCTCACGTCGCAACGGTCCACTCGCACCGTGGACGTCGCCATCGTGCTGCCCGTGGATGGGCAGGTGAGCGAGGACGCGTCGCCTGGCGAGCGCCTGTCGGTTTCTGCGCTCTTCCCGCCCGATACGCTGCTCGTGCAGCCGATCGGTGCGCACCTCCTTCCCGAGCTGACGCGCACGTGGGACGAGGCGGCGCACCATCTGGAGCTCGCGCGCCGCCGTGGGGAAGATGTCGCGCCACGCGACGAGCTGTTCGAGTCGCCGGACGAGACGGCGGCGGTGCTGGAGGCATTCGGCACCATCCGCTTCGTCGATCCCACCGCCGAAACGGCCGACATCGCCTTTCCGCTCCGGCAGCCGGAACCGATCGATCGCGACATCAAGCGACTGCGCCGCCTCGTCCGCGACGGCGTGCCCACCCTCGTGCTCTGCGACAACGACGGTCAGTGCGAGCGCCTCGATGAGCTGCTGAACGAGGACGCGTGGGAGCCGTCGCCCGCAGCCCTCGTCGTTGGTGCTCTCGGCGGCGGGTTCGTGATTCCGCCGGGTGACCGCGATCCCGGGCGTCGCGTCCTCACCGATCACGAGATCTTCCGGCGCGAACGGCGCGTTCGACGCGCGCGCCGCTACGTCAGCGGCGGCGTGGAGTCCCTCGCGCTGCGGCAGGGCGATTACGTCGTGCATCTCGAGCACGGGGTCGGCATCTACCGCGGCATCGAGACCATCTTCGTCGGCCAGAGCACCATCGAGGTCGCCGTCGTCGAATACGAGGGCGGCGATCGGCTCAACGTCCCGCTCTATCGCATCGACCAGCTCGAGCGCTATCGCGGCGCCGACGACGTGGGAGACGACGCCCCGCCGCCACGCCTCCACAAGCTCGGTGGCCGTCGCTGGGCGGCGCAGCGCGACCGCACCCGCGCCGCAATCCAGGAGATGACCCTCGAGCTGCTCGATCTCTACGCGCGCCGCAAGGTGGCCTCGCGACCGGCGCACGTGCCGGACACGGCGTGGCAGCGCCAGCTGGAGAGCAGCTTCCTCTTCGAGGACACGCCCGATCAGCGCAAGGCCACCACTGATGTGAAGCACGACATGGAGAGCACGCGTCCCATGGACCGGCTCCTCGTCGGCGACGTCGGTTATGGCAAGACGGAGATCGCCGTGCGCGCCGCGTTCAAGGCGGTGCAGAGCGGGCGCCAGGTCGCGGTGCTCGTGCCCACCACGATCCTTGCCGACCAGCATGCGCGAACCTTCGCCGAGCGTCTCGCCGACTTCCCGGTGCGCATCGCCGTCATGAGCCGCTTCCAGAGCGCGAAGGAGCAGGCGGCCACGCTCACCGACATCGCGGCGAAGAAGGTGGACATCGTCATCGGCACGCATCGCCTCCTCAGCCCCGACGTCACCTTCGCCGACCTCGGCCTCATCATCGTGGACGAGGAGCACCGCTTCGGCGTGAAGCACAAGGAGCGCCTCAAGCAGCTCAAGACGGAGACCGACGTCCTCACGCTCACGGCGACGCCGATTCCCCGCACGCTGCACCTCTCGCTCGCCGGCCTGCGCGACATGACGCTCATGCAGACGCCGCCGCGCGACCGTTCCCCCGTGCTCACGTACGTGGAGGTGAGCGACGACGGCCTGCTCGAGGAAGGCATTGCGCGCGAGCTGGATCGCGGCGGTCAGGTCTTCTTCGTGCACAACCGCATCGAGACCATCATTGCCACGGCCGATCACCTCCGGCGCGTCATGCCGCGCGCGCGGATCGCCGTTGCCCACGGCCAGATGCGCGAGCGCGAGCTCGAGGAGATCATGCACCGCTTCGTCAGCGGCGAGATCGACATCCTCGTCTCCACGCTCATCGTCGAGAGCGGACTCGATGTGTCCAACGCGAACACGATGTTCGTCAACCGGGCGGACACGCTGGGGCTGGCGCAGCTCTACCAGCTCCGCGGTCGCGTCGGCCGATCGCACCGCCGCGCGTACTGCTACCTCCTGGTGCCCGACGCACACGTGGATCCGGAGGCGGAGCGGCGCCTCCGCGTGCTCGAGCACCACACCGAGCTGGGCGCCGGCTACAAGATCGCGCTCAAGGACATGGAGATGCGCGGCGCCGGCAACCTGCTTGGCGCCGAGCAGTCGGGGCATGTTCACGCCGTGGGCTTCGACCTCTATCTGCGGATGCTCGACGAAACCGTCGAGCGCCTCATGCGCGGCGAAACCGCCCCGCCGCCGCAGCCGGCCGACGTCTCGATGGACCTGCCGGCCTACCTCCCCGACGACTACATCCAGGCGCAGGAGGCCAAGCTCGACGTCTACAAACGGCTTGCCCGCTTCGAGACGCCCGAGGAGATCGAGGCACTCCGCGCCGAGCTGCGCGACCGCTTCGGTCCCCTGCCGCTGCCAGCGGAGGCGATGCTCGGCATGGCACTTCTCCGGATCGTCGGGGGTACGCTCGGCATCGAGGGCATCCTGGTGCGTGGTGAGGAAGCCCGTATTACCTTTAGGGATTCCGCGATCCCGCGAATGAAGGGGCTTTCCGCGGCATTCCACGAAGTGCAGTTCCAGGCGGAGGTGCGACGAGCGCATCCGCTGTCTCTCAAGCTCACTCGGCTCGGCGGCGCCCAGCTCCTCGAAGGGCTCGTCCGCGCACTGAGAGCCGTTGCCTGACGCCCGCCTCCTATCCCCGTCGATCGCTCACAACATGAAACGCTCTCCGCTCCTCGTCCTCGCCTTCAGCGCGTCGACGCTCGCCGCCTGCAGTGGCCTGAAGGACGCGCTTACCGCGCACGTCGACGTCGCCGCGAAGGCTGGCTCCCAGGAGCTCTCCGTCACTCGCCTCGCCGAACTACTCGGCAACGCCAAGCTGCAGGTCCCCATCAACAAGGAAGTCGCGACACTCGTCACGCGCGACCTCTGGGTGCCGTACCAGCTCCTCGGCATCGCGGCGGCGCACGGCGACTCGCTCAATGATCCCAAGGCCATCGACGCCGCCGCCTCGGCGATGATCGAGAACGCGAAGCTCGGCCGCTTCATGGAGTCCGTCGCGGCGAAGCTGCCAGTGGATTCCAGCGCGACCGAGGCCGGTTACCTCGCGGGCAAGGGCGATCTCTTTGCCGCCCGCCACATCCTGTTCCTCGTGCCGCAGGGCGCCACGCCGGCGGTCAAGGATTCCATCCGCAAGAAGGCGGAGAGCGTCCGCGCGCAGGTGACGCCCGCCAACTTCGCCGAGATGGCGAAGAAGTACAGCCAGGACAACACCGCCGCGCGCGGCGGCGACCTCGGCGTCTTTCCCCGCGGGATGATGGTCAAGCCCTTCGCCGACGCCGTGGCGGCGCTCAAGCCGGGCGAGATCTCCCCGGTCATCGAGACGCAGTTCGGCTACCACATCGTGCAGCGCAGCACGTGGGACCAGGCCAAGGGCCAGTATGCGCAGCAGGTCGCCGGCCGCAGCCGCCAGGTTGCCGAGAGCACCTACATCTCGCAGGCGCAGGCCTCGGCGAACGTCAAGCTCAAGGACGACGCCGCAGCGACGATGAAGGAAGTGGCCAAGGACCCGATCGACCACCGCAAGGACGGCAAGGTCGTCGCGACCTGGTCGGGCGGG
>DASTGQ010000604.1:0-3661 GCA_035718985.1 Gemmatimonadaceae bacterium | reverse complement strand
CCTCTCGGGCAACGTGCGCCTCGATGCGCGCGCGGTGAACGTCGGCTCCGGCACCGTGGAGACCACCGAGCGGGTGCAGGGCCGCGCCGACCAGGTGGGCTCACTCGTGAACCAGCTCGCGGCGCGCCTGGAGGGCGCGATGTCCATGGTGCCGCCAACGGGCGTCGCGCAGTCGCCCTCCATCCCGCTGGGCGGCCTCGCCGATTACGGCAAGGCACTCGAGGCCGCCGATCGTGGCGACCGTGGGCGCGCGCGCCAGCTGCTCGAGGGCGTGCTCCGCGACCACCCGGACTTCGCCCCCGCGAAGTCGGCGCTCGCCGCAGTCGGCGATCGCTGAGCGATCGTCGTGACCGGCGCATGAAGCCCCTCCTCCTCACCGCGCTCGGTCGCACCATCTCGGCGGCCCCACTCGGTCGTCGCGGGGACGACGTGGAGGTGCGCCGCATTCCCGCCCTGCCGACGTCGCGTGCGGTGGACCTCGACCGGCCCACGGTGATCATGGTGGACCACGCGCTGATCGGGAGCGCGGGCGACGCCGGCGCGCGGCTGCAGGAGCTTGCGTCGCTCGTGGCGCTCGTCGGCATCGGCGAGCCAGGGGAGATCGAGCCGCCGGAGGGAATGCCGCTGGAGCTCCTGAGCGGCTACCTGCCCGGCGATGCCTCGGTGCCCACGGTGTTCGCCACGCTGCATGGCGCCTTCCGGCATGCCGCGGCGCTGGTGGCTGCGCGGCGCGCGCGCAGCGACGCCGAGGAGCGGTCACGCGAGCTCGCTGAGCTGACGGCCATCGGCGCGGCCATGGGGACGGAGCGCGACCTGAGCACGCTGCTCGACCTCATCCTCACCCAGGCGCGGCGCGTCACGACGAGCGATGCGGGCTCGCTCTACCTGGTGGAGCGCGACGAGAGCGGCGTGCCGCGACAGCTGCGGTTCGCGATGGCGCAGAACTTCTCGCTGCCGGCCATTCCGTTCTCCTCGTTCACCGTACCGATTGACCATTCCAGCCTCGCCGGCTACGTGGCGGCCACTGGTGAGCCACTCGTCATCGGCGACGTGTACCTGCTGCCCGATGACGTCAGCTACCGCCAGAACAGGAGCTTCGACGACGCGTTCGGCTACCGCACGCGCTCCATGCTCGTGCTCCCCATGCGCTCCCACCGCGACGAGATCGTGGGCGTGCTGCAGCTCATCAACCGCAAGCGCTCCGCCGAGATGCGCCTCCTCTCCGACGACATCGTGGAGCGCGAGGTCCTGGACTTCGACGAGCGGTGCGTGACGCGCGCGGCGGCGCTCGCCTCGCAGGCGGCCGTGGCAATCGAGAACGGTCGCCTGTACGAGGACATCGAACGGCTGTTCGAGGGCTTCGTCACCGCGGCCGTCACGGCCATCGAGTCGCGTGATCCCACGACGTCGGGCCACTCCGGCCGCGTGGCGACGCTGACCGTGAAGCTGGCCGAGGTGGTGGACCGCGTGAGCGACGGCCCCTATCGCCTCGTCAACTTCAACCGGCAGCAGCTTCGCGAGCTGCGCTACGCCGGCCTGCTGCACGACTTCGGCAAGGTGAGCGTGCGCGAGCAGGTGCTGGTGAAGGAGAAGAAGCTCTACCCGCACGACCTCGAGCTCATTCGCCACCGCTTCGCGTACCTCGTGCAGCGCGCGGACCTGGAGTACGAGCGCGAGCGCGCCGAGCACCTGCTGTCGCGGGGGAACGACGGCTACCGCGAGCTCGTCTCGTCGCTCGAAGAGGAGCGCGCGCGGCGCCACCGCGAGCTGCGCTGCTTCCTCGAGCAGATTGCGCTGGCCAACGAGCCGACGGTGCTGCCGGAAGGCAGCTTCGACGCGCTTCATCGCATCCGCGAGCGCACCTACGTCGACTTCGAGGGACGCGTCCGTCCGCTGCTGGAGGACCACGAGCTGCAGTTCCTCATGATCCGCCAGGGGAACCTCGACGACGAGGAACGCCGCGAGATCGAGTCGCACGTGACGCACACGTATCGCTTTCTCGAGCAGATTCCGTGGACGCACGAGCTGCGGGCCATCCCGCAGATCGCCTACGGGCATCACGAGAAGCTGAACGGCCGAGGCTACCCGAATGCACTGGATGGCTCGGCGATCCCGGTGCAGACGCGGATGATGACCATCTCCGACATCTACGACGCGCTGACGGCGACGGACCGCCCGTACAAGCGCGCGGTGTCGTCCGACAACGCGCTCGACATCCTGCGCATGGAAGCGCGCGACGGGATGCTGGACCGCGACCTGCTCGACGCGTTCATCGGCGCGCGGGTGTTCGACGCCGTGCAGCGGGGGAGCGCGGGGGACTGATGCAGCATGGCGCGCTCAGGGCGCGCCGTACCCACCGCCGCCCGGCGTCTCGATCGTCAGCACGTCGCCAGCCTGGAGCGCCACGCGACACTTCGGGGGAAGCGGCTCGCCGTTGAGGAGATTCCTCCCCACCGCGCCGGGACCACCTCCCCGCACTCCCTGCGGCGCGTACCGGCGACGTTCGGTGAGCAGGGTGACCGTGCATGGGGCCGTAGCACGATACGCGCGCACGACTCCATCTCCGCCACGGTGCGCGCCCGCACCGCCCGAGCCCTCGCGCAGCGAATAGCGCTCGATGCGCAGCGGTGTGGCGCGCTCCAGCGATTCCACGGGAGTGTTCAGCGTGTTGCTCATCCCCACGTGCACGCCCGACGGACCCGGTCCCGACGAGCTCGCGCCCTGCCCGCCGCCGAGCGTCTCGTAGAACGTCCATCCCGCGCCGCCGAAGGTGACGTTGTTCATCGTCCCCTGCCCCTGCGCGGCGACGTCCACGCCGGCGTCGCCAAGCGCGGCGAGGATGGTGTCGGCGATGCGCTGCGACATCTCCACGTTGCCCGCCGCCACCGCTGCCGGCCACGACGCGTTCACCGCGCTCCGCTCCGGCAGCCGGAGCTCGATGGCGCGTGCGATGCCGTCGTTGGTGGGCACGTCGTCATCGAGCAGCGTGCGGAGGGCGAACACGGCAGCGGCACGGGTCACGGCAGCGGGACAGTTCACGTTGCCCGCCACCTGCGGTGCGCTGCCACGCAGGTCGAGGTGCAGCGTGCCGTCACGCACTTCGAGCGCCACCTGCACGGGCACGTCGGCGTCGCTCACCCCATCGCCTTCCAGCCGGTCCAGCGCGCGGCCGCGCTTGCCCTCGAGGGCGCGGAGGCGGCTCCGCACGCGCCGCTCCGCGTAGTCGAGCAGCGCATCGCTCGCGGCATCCAGCTTCGCGCCCCCGAGCCGCGCAGCGAGTGCGCGCCAGCCATCGGCACCCGCCGCGCAGGCCGCGAGCTGGGCGCCGAGGTCGCCGCGCCGCTCCGCCGGCGTGCGGACGTTCGCCAGCAGCAGCGAGAGCACGTCCTCGTTCATGACGCCGCGCTGCACGAGACGGACGGGCGGGATCACCAACCCCTCCTGCACCAGCTCCGTGGCGCCCTGCGGCATGCTGCCGGGACTCATCCCGCCCACGTCGGCGTGATGTGCGCGCACGGCGGCGTATCCCGTGACGACGCCGTCGACGTCGATCGCCTGCACGAGCGTGAGGTCGGGCAGGTGCGACCCGCCATGGAAGGGATCGTTGAGCAGGAAGACGTCGGCCGGCTGCGGATCGCGTGCGCGCACCGCGGCCACGGCC
>DASTGQ010000603.1:0-3129 GCA_035718985.1 Gemmatimonadaceae bacterium | reverse complement strand
ACCGTAGTCCGCCGCCTGAGGGCGGTCCCGGGTTCCGGCAGGTTTCGACTCGACAGCAGTCCCGATTGCGTGCACGACCGCCGCGACGCCGTGGCGTGTTCCATTTGCGTTCGCGCCGGCTGGCCGAACGCGCACTCACGTCCTTGGAGACCAGCTCCATGTCGCGATCCACGCACGGGTTCCGCGTCACCGCGGGCGCGCTCGCCGCGCTCGCCCTCGCCGCCTGCACTGATTCGTCGAGCAGCCCGATGTCGCCCCAGCCACTCGCCGCACCGGACGTCGCGGCGCTGAGCAGCTCCAACAACGACGCGGAGCACGGGCACATCATGCTCACCAGGGGCGCCACCCAGCTCGAGGCCTACAAGAACGCCTCGCATCGGAGTGGCAGCGGCACGGGCATCTCGTACCATGGCGGCCCGGTATTGCAGTCCGGGACCAGGGTAGCCGCGGTGTACTGGGCCTCGGCGCCGATCTACAACGGTGGCCCGGCGGTCGGCACGGCGGGGAGCGGCGGGAGCGACGGCTCGCTCGTCGGCACCTTCCTGCGCGGCCTCGGCGGGTCGCCCTACTTCAACATCAACTCGAGCTACACCGACGGCTCGGGCAAGGCGATCGTCAACAGCGTGAGCTATACCCAGTACTGGGCCAACGGTACCAACGCACCGTCCGGTACGACGAGCATCAGCGACGCGCAGATGATCTCCATGCTGCAGTCGGGCTTCAACTCGGGTGCGCTCACCTATGACGCGGGCACCGTGTACGCCATCTTCACCAGCGGCAAGGTGAACCTCGGTGGCGGCTTCGGTACGCAGTACTGCGCGTATCACACGCACGGCACGGTCACCATCAACGGCGTGTCGAGGACGGTGCTCTACGCCGCCATGCCGTACAACTACGCCTATCCGAGCGCCTGCACCTCCGGCTACGCGGCGGCCAATGGCAGCCTCGACCCGGGTGCCGATTACGAGGTCAACACGCTCGCGCACGAGATCGAGGAGACCACGACGGACATGATGGGCAACGCGTGGTACGACAACCGCGGCTACGAGAACGCCGACAAGTGCGCCTGGACGTGGGGCTCCACCTACACCACCGCGGCTGGTGGCACGGCGAACATGACCATCGGCGGCAAGAACTTCCTCGTGCAGCAGAACTGGAAGAACGCGGGCAGCGGCGGCTGCGTGCTCGCGTACTGAGGCAGCAGGGCGCCGACCGCCGCCCTGACAGTCGCCTCCAAGAGCATGGAGCGGTCTGCTCCCGGCGGGGCCCCGACATCGGGGCCCCGCTGTTGCATCCACCCCTCGCATGACGAAGCACCCACGTTCCCTTGCCTTCCCTGCTGCGATCGTCACCCTGGCGCTCGTGCTGGGCTGTCGACCCGCCGCGGGCCAGCATGCGCCGTGCGACCGAGTCGCCACCACCAGCATCGCCTTCGGTCGCACGGCGGGAAACCTCAAGCCGGAAGGTTTTCTCCTGCGCGCCGATGGAACCCTCGTGCGCGACGATTCCTCCGCGACGCTGCTGGCGAAGGTGGGGAAAGCCGAGGTGCGACGCCTCGCGCGACGTGGCTGGACCGGACCGTTCGTGAAGCTGCGTCCCGCGCCGACGCGCCCCACGCGCATTCCCGATGCGGCGCGCGACTTCGTGGAGCTCCGCTCCGCCTGCGGCACCAAGCACGTGGAGTACGTGATGGGCGCCGGCCCGCCGGCGTTCCGCGAGCTCTACGACGTGCTTGCCTCGCTCGCCAGCACTCCTCCTCCGGACTGACGGTTCGCCGACGCCGAACGGCGTCGGCTGCACGTCAGCCGGGGCTCACCGGCGGGAGCAGCGCGGCGATCTTCTGCGCGCGCTCATGGTGGCGCCCGCCGAGAACCTCGAACTTCGCCGCCGTCCTGATGTCCCCGGCCTCGCGACTCTGCTTCGCCATCACGGCGCAGTAGGCGCTCACTTCCTCCTCGTCCTGCGCGTCCTGCTGCGTGAAGCCGAACGGCTGCTCGTACAGCAGCAGCGCGGCGATGGCATGCGGCGAGAAGGGGAGCTGCGCGAACTGCTCACGCAGCTGTGCCAGTCCATCCTGCTGCCGCAGCACGCCGTTCCATTCGGCGGGGGTGAGCGCCGGGGTGATGGGCTCCATCAGAAACGCAGCGTCTGGCCCGGACGCATCACGGTGAGCCGGCGATCGTTCCCGAACTCGGCGCGCACGTCGCGATCGGTGGCGAGGCCGGGGAAGGTGCCGTAGTGCATCGGGATGATCGTCGTCGGGGAGAAGTACTTGGTGATGGCCGTGTGCGCCGTGTGCGGATCCTCGGTGTACGGGCCGCCGCCGACGTTGAGCAGGATGATGCTCGGGCGGTACATCTCCTGGATCAGCGACATGTCGCCGAAGATCCAGGTGTCGCCCGTGTCGTAGAGCGTGCGTCCGTCGGCGAACTGGAGGACGAAGCCGAGCGGACGTCCGCCGGGGTCGCTGGAGTGCATGGCCGGCACGAGGTGCACGGTGACGTCGCCCACCTTGAACGTGCCGCCGACGTTGCCACCCAGCGCCTGCGCCTGGGGCAGGCGCAGTGAATTCACCCATTCATAGGTGGAGATCACCTTGGCGCCGCTGCGCTGGGCAATGGCCTTTGCGTCCAGCGCGTGGTCGTCGTGCGAGTGGGTGACGAGGATCGCCGCCGGACGATAGCGAGATAGGTTCTTCAGCGAATCAGGTGTGCTCGGGTTGCCGCTGATGAACGGATCGAGCAGCAACGTGGTGCCGCCGGGTGAGGTGACCTGGAACGTCGCGTGGCCAAGCCACTGGATGGTGATCTGCCCGGGACGGCGAGCGCCCCGCTCGATTCGTGATTGCGCGGCGAGCCGACCGGGCGCGAGCGCTGCGAGCGCGACCAGCGAGGCAGCGAGCGAACGACGAAGCGACGGATACATGCAGGCTCCCGGTGAGCGGTTGGCTGAACGATCGCCGGGGTGGTGATGGCTCGCAAGCGGAGAGAGGAGGACCGATGGACCGATGGACCGGAAGACCGGAAGGGCACACCGAAAATGGTTCGGTGTGCCGGTTCGGTCCTCCGGTCCTCCGGTCCTCCGGTCCTCCGGTCCTCCGGTCCTCCGGTCCTCCGGTCCTCCGGTCCT
>DASTGQ010000602.1:0-3199 GCA_035718985.1 Gemmatimonadaceae bacterium | reverse complement strand
CCTCCAGTCCGGCGCCGGCCAGCGCCCAGGCCACGCGTGGCGTTGTCAGCGGCCAGCGCGTGCCACGCATGGCGATCCGGAACGCCACCATCGTGGACGGCAACGGCACGCCGGCCTCCGGACCGGCGGACATCCTCATCGAGGGAAACCGCATCACGCGAGTCGTGTTCCTCGACCCGGTGGCGGTGCGGGCGGGACGCGCCCAGCGTCCCGCAGCCGACGCGGAGATCGACGCCACCGGCAAGTACGTGCTGCCGGGACTGATCAACGCCCACGCCCATCTGCAGAACGAGCGTGCGCACGTCCCGCAGCCGTACGACTACACACTGAAGCTCTGGCTCGCGTGCGGGATCACGAGCGTGCGCGAGGTCGGCACCGACTCCACGGCACAGGTCCTGGCGATCCGTGACGAGAGTGCGCGCGGGGCGGTGGCCGCGCCGCGCATCTTCGTCTACGCCCGCTTCTCCAACCCGCCGGTGCCCCAGACGCCCGACGAGGCCCGTGCCCGCGTCCGCGCGATCAAGGCGATGGGTGCCGACGGCGTCAAGATCCTCGACATCGATCGCGACATCATGGCCGCCACCCTGGACGAGGCGCACAAACTCGGCCTCCGCGTGGCCCACCACGCCGGCGTGGAAGAGACCAACGCCCTCGATGACGCGCACTTCGGCACCACCAGCATCGAGCACTGGTACGGCATTCCCGATGCGGCCATTCCCGATGGCCGGCAGCACTTTCCGGCCTCGTACAACTACCGGAACGAGACCGATCGCTTTCGCTGGGCGGGGCGACTCTGGCGCGAGGCGGATTCCACCCGCCTCCGCCAGCTGCTCGACACGCTGATCGCCGCCAGGGTGGCGTGGGTGCCGACACTCGACATCTACGAGGCGTCGCGCGACCTGCAGCGGGCGCAGACACAGCCCTGGTTCGCCGACTACCTGCACCCCACGCTCGAGGACTACTTCCGCCCGGATCCGGCGAATCACGGCTCCTACTTCCTCGGGTGGACCTCCACCGACGAGGCGTACTGGAAGGAGAACTACCGCATCTGGATGGCGACGCTGCGCGATTTCGAGCGGCGCGGGGGCCTGATCGGCGCCGGGGACGACGCCGGCTTCATCTACCAGATGTACGGCTTCGGCCTGATCCGGGAGCTGGAGCTCCAGCAGGAAGCCGGCTTTCAGCCGGTGAAGGTCATCCAGCACGCGACCGGCAACAACGCCCGCATCCTGGGCCGCGAGGCGGACCTGGGGCGCGTGCGCGCCGGCTACCTGGCGGACCTCATCGTGGTGAACGGGAATCCGCTCGCCAACCTCAAGGTGCTCTACCCAACCGGGGTGGACGAAGTGCGCGACGGCCGCGTGGTGCACGGCGGCGGAGTGGAGTGGACGATCAAGGACGGGATCCCCTATCATGCGCCGACAATGCTTGCGGACGTGAAGGCGATGGTGGCGCGCGCCCGGGCGGAGCGACGCACGCCGGCGAAGCCGTGACCGTCATGCGCCCTGTCCGTACTCCGTTGCGCGTCACGCTGCTGGCGATGCTGCTGGCAGTGAGTAGCTGCTTCCGCTACCAGCCCACGACGCTCGACGTGAGTCCCGGCGCCATGCTCCGGCTTCAGCTCACGGAGTCCGGTTCGTCGCGGCTCACGCCGGTGCTCGGGCCACACGCCAGCACCGTGGACGGGAGGCTGCTTGCCCTATCCGACAGCGGCTACCGCGTTGCCGTGAACCGGGTGGTCCGCGACGGCACCGGCGTGACGTGGGCCGGTGAGGAGGTCTTCGTGCCGCGCGATGCCATCGCAGTGACCGAGCACCGTGTTCTCAGTCGGCGCCGGACACTCGTCACTGCCGGTGTCGCGCTCGTCGGGGTCATCGTCACGGCGAAGCTGGCGCGGAACGGCGGCGGGGGCTCGCCGGGGACTGGCGGCGGAGGAGAGCCGGCGCCGTAACGGAACGAGCGCTCCTCCATCCTGCGCTTGCTCCCTACGGCGTGACGCGCCGCCGCTCGCCTGAACGGATTCCGGGTAGCTGCCGCAGCATCGCGGCCATTGCCCGGGCGTCCGCATTCGCCGAATCCAGGCGCAGGCCGTCATTGATGGCGCTCAGCGCCGAGTCGTAACGTCCCGCACCCGCCAGCGCGCGCCCGAGGTTGAAGTGTGCGGGCGCCAGCCCCGAATTCAGCGTGATCGCCTGGCGATAGGCCGCAGCCGCGTCGGCGAAGCGGCGCTGCAGGAGCAGCGCGTTGCCAAGGTTGAACGGCGCCAGCGGTTCACCAGGATCCGCGACCATCGCGCGCCGCCAGCTCGCCACCGCGGCGGCCGTATCTCCCACCGCGGCCTGGGCGATCCCCTGATTCACCAGCGCCAGCGCGGACGCGGGATCGATCCGCAGCACGCGCGCGTAGTCGTCGAGCGCTCGCGCCATCTCCGCCTCGTCGCGGGCCCCGTCACGCTCGGCATTGGCCAGGCTCAGGATGAACCGCGGATTGTCCGGCGTGATCTCGAGTGCCTTGCGATACGCGTCCAGCGCGGCCTCGCTCTCGCCGTTGCCGGCGTGGCGATCGCCCACGTAGCCGAGCACCAGCGCCCAGCGGTCGCGCAGCGCGCCGTCGTGGTTGCCCGCCCGCTCGAGCGCGTCCACCAGGAACTTCCGCGTGCCGCGATCGCCCCCACGCGCGAGGTGCAGCGCCGCGAGGGAGAGCGCGGCGACGTCCGCATCGGCATCGCGCGCGAGCTCGCGCAGCCGCGCCGCCACACCGTCGTCCAGCCAGGCACCGTTCCCCACGGCCAGGGCATCCACCAGCCGCGCGAGCCCGGCCGCCTTCGCCATGTGATGCCCATCGGCGGTGAGCATCGCGAGCGCCAACGACGCGGTGACCGGGCCGTCGCCGAGCGCGACCTGCGCGCTCACCGATGGCGGTTGGGGCTCGATCGGTCGTCCGGTCCACGCCTCGATCTGCCGCTGGAGCACGGACGGCGGCACCCCGGCGTGGCAGCTCGCACAGGCCGACCGCACGCCGGCCGCGCTGTCCGCCACGGGGCGCGGCACGGGGATGGTGTGGTCGGCCCGCCCGTAGGTGATCGACTGACCGACCTCGGGGTGCTGCAGGTAGGGCATGTGACAGGAGACGCAGCGGCTTCCCGGTGATCCGGGCCGGTGGTGCGTGTGCGCCTCCGGATTCTCCGCCAGGCTGGCAT
>DASTGQ010000601.1:0-4224 GCA_035718985.1 Gemmatimonadaceae bacterium | reverse complement strand
CGGCGTAGATGGCCGAATCCAGCCGCACGCCCAGGCCGCCGGGCGCATGGAAGTCGCTGACCAGGCCGGGCGACGGGGTGAAGGTGCGCGGGTTCTCGGCGTTGATCCGGCACTCGATGGCGTGGCCCTCGATCAGCACCTCGTCCTGGGTGAAGGACAGCGGCAGGCCGGCGGCGATGCGGATCTGCTCGCGCACCAGGTCGATGCCGGTCACCAGCTCCGTGACCGGGTGCTCCACCTGGATGCGCGTGTTCATCTCGAGGAAGTAGAAGTCTCCCCGCGCGTCGAGCAGGAACTCGCAGGTGCCCGCGTTCGTGTAGCCGGCCGCGCGTGCCGCCGCCACCGCCGCCGCGCCCATGCGCGCCCGGAGTTCTGCGGACACCGCCACGCTCGGGGCTTCCTCGATCATCTTCTGGTGCCGGCGCTGGATCGAGCATTCACGCTCGCCGAGGTGCAGCATGGTGCCGTGCGTATCGCCGAGCACCTGGATCTCGACGTGCCGCGGACCGACGATGTACTTCTCCACGTACACTGCATCGTCGCCGAAAGCGTTCTTCGCCTCGCGCTGCGCCGTCGCGAGCGACGAGGCCAGCTCGCGACGCTCGTGCACGACGCGCATCCCCTTCCCGCCACCGCCGGCGGCAGCCTTGAGCAGCACCGGATAGCCGAATCGCTCGGCCACCTCGGCGGCTTCCTCGGCGTCGCGCAGTGCGCTCGTGGTGCCTGGCACCACCGGGGTACCGGCGGAGATGGCCAGTGTCCGCGCGGCTGTCTTGCTTCCCATGGCGGCGATCGCTTCCGCCGGCGGGCCCACCCAGACGAGACCAGCGTCGCGCACCGCGCGAGCGAACCACTCGCGCTCCGACAGGAATCCGTAGCCTGGATGGATGGCTTCGGCGCCCGTGCGCCGAGCCGCCTCGATGATGGCGTCGCCGCGAAGGTAGGACTCGCTCGACGGCGCGGGGCCGAGCAGCACGGCTTCGTCGGCCTCGCGCACGTGTGGTGCGCGCGCATCTGCCTCCGAATACACTGCCACGGCCCGGATGCCAAGCTCGTGACAGGCGCGGACGACCCGCAGCGCGATCTCACCGCGGTTGGCGACCAATACCTTGTTGAACATCAGAGCGGGATGTTTCCGTGCTTCTTCGGCGGGTTGCGATCCCGCTTCGTGCGCAGCGTGTCGAGGGCGTCGATCAGGCGGGGACGAGTGTCGCGCGGATCGATGATGTCGTCGAGGTAGCCACGACCGGCCGCCACGTAGGGATGGGCGAACTTCTCACGGTACTCGTTGATCTTCGCCTCCGTCGCCGATCCTTCGTCCTCGCTCTCGGCGATTTCCTTGCGAAAGAGGATCTCCACCGCACCCTTGGGCCCCATGACCGCGATCTCCGCCGTGGGCCACGCGAGATTCAGGTCGCCGCGGATGTGCTTGGAGCTCATCACGTCGTAGGCGCCGCCGTACGCCTTTCTCGTGATCACGGTGAGCTTGGGCACCGTCGCTTCGCAGTACGCGAACAGCAGCTTGGCGCCGTGCCGGATGATGCCGTGATGCTCCTGCGCCACGCCGGGCAGGAAGCCAGGGACGTCTTCGAGCGTCACCAGCGGGATGTTGAAGGCGTCGCAGAAGCGGATGAACCGCGCGGCCTTCACCGATGCGTCGATGTCGAGCACGCCAGCGAGGACCGCCGGCTGATTCGCGACGACGCCCACACTGTGGGCGCCGAGATGCGCGAAGCCGCAGATGATGTTGCCGGCAAAGTTCGGCTGCACCTCGTAGAACCGACCATCGTCCACCACGCGACGGATGACGTCGTGAATGTCATACGGCTTGTTCGGGTTGTCGGGGACGACGTCGAGGAGCGCCTCGTCGCGGCGGTCGCGTGGATCGGTGCCGCGCCCACGCGGTGGTTCGTCGAGATTGTTGCTCGGGATGAACTGAAAGAGATCGCGGATGGCCTGCAGGCACGCCGGCTCGGAATCGAAGGCGAAGTGCGCGACGCCCGAGGTCTCGGTGTGGGTGTCGGCGCCACCCAGTCGTTCCATCGTCACGTCCTCGTGCGTGACCGTCTTCACCACGTTCGGGCCGGTGACGAACATGTAGCTCGTGCCTCTCACCATGTACGTGAAGTCGGTGATGGCCGGCGAGTACACGGCGCCCCCAGCGCATGGGCCGAGGATGGCGCTGATTTGCGGGACCACACCGCTCGCGAGGGTGTTACGCAGAAAGATGTCGGCGTAGCCACCGAGGGAGACGACGCCTTCCTGGATGCGCGCCCCGCCCGAGTCGTTGAGGCCGATCACGGGCGCGCCGTTCCGCACGGCGAGGTCCATCACCTTGCAGATCTTCTCGGCGAACGCCTCGCTGAGCGAGCCGCCGAAGACGGTGAAATCCTGCGAGAACACGTAGACCAGCCGGCCTTCGATGCGGCCGTAGCCGGTGACGACGCCGTCGCCGTAGATGCGCTGCTCCTCGAGCCCGAAATCATGCGACCGATGCACGACGAAGCGGTCGAGCTCGACGAACGTCCCTTCGTCGAGCAGCAGATCGAGGCGCTCGCGCGCGGACAGCTTCCCCTTCTCGTGCTGCGCCCGGAGGCGCTTCTCCCCCCCGCCCAGCTCCGCTTCGGCCGATCGGCGCTCGAGGAGCGCCAGCTTCTCTCGCATGGTCATAGAAGGCAGAAGCTAGCAGCGGTACGGGGTGGCTTCCAGCGTGTGCTCCAAAAGGAAACGGGCCCGCGCGGAATTCCGCGCGGGCCCGTTTCGCTTGCACCGAGGGGAGTTACTCCTCGTTCATCACGTCCATCGGGATGTCCATGATCTCGCCGTCCTCGGTGTGGATCTTGGACGGCGTCTCCGGCCGCGGCGGCTGCTCCTCGGGGATGTTCACCACGCTGAGCACGATGCGGCGATGGATCGGATCCACCTCGAGCACACGCGTGTCGAGGTTCATCCCCTCGTACACGACGTCGGCCGGGCTGTCCACCGGCGCGCCGCCCTGGCCGAGCTGCGAGATCGGCACGAAGCCCTCGATGTCGTTGCCGATGTCGACGACGACGCCCTTGTCCATCAGGCGCACGACCTTGGACCGCATCTCGGTGCCGACCGGATAGGTCTCACCGATGCGCAGCCACGGATCCTCCTCCGCCTGCTTCAGGCCGAGGCTGATGCGCTTGTTCTCGGAATCGATGTTCAGGATGACGACGTCCACCGCGTCTCCCTTCTTCACCACTTCCGACGGATGCTGGACGCGCTTCGTCCAGCTCATGTCGGAGATGTGGATCAGGCCATCGATGCCCGGCTCGATCTCGACGAACGCACCGAAGCTCGTGAGGTTGCGGACCTTGCCGTTGATGCGCGTGCCCACCGGGTACTTGAGTGGCAGCACGACCCAGGGATCCTGCTCCGTCTGCTTCATGCCGAGCGAGATCTTCTCCTCATTCGGATCGACCTTGAGCACCACCGCCTCGATGGTCTCGCCGATGCTCACCAGCTTGCTCGGATGGCGGACGTTGCGCGTCCAGCTCATCTCGCTGATGTGCACGAGACCCTCGATACCCGGCTCGAGCTCGATGAAGGCGCCGTAGTTCGTGATGCTGACGACCTTCCCCTGCACCCGCGTGCCGACCGGGTACTTCTCGGCGACGTCCTTCCACGGGTAGCTCTGGAGCTGCTTGAGGCCGAGCGAGATGCGCTCACGCTGCCAGTCGATGTCCAGCACCTTGACCTCGAGCTCCTGCCCGATGGCGACCATCTCCGACGGGTGCGAGATGCGGCCCCACGACATGTCGGTGATGTGGAGCAGTCCGTCCACGCCGCCGAGGTCGATGAACGCCCCGAAGTCGGTGATGTTCTTCACGACGCCCTTCCGGACCTGGTCCTTCTCCAGCTCCTTCATGAGCTTCTCGCGCTTGCCGGCGCGCTCGTTCTCGAGGATCACGCGGCGAGAGACGACGATGTTCCGGCGGCGCTTGTTGAGCTTGATGATCTTGAACTCGAACTTCTGGCCGAGGAGCTCGTCGATGTTGGGCACGCGACGAAGCGCGATCTGCGAGCCGGGGAGGAACGCGTCGACGCCCATGAGGTCGACGACCACGCCGCCCTTGATCTTCTTGACGAGCGTGCCCTCGACGGGCTGCTCGTTCTCGTAGGCGAGACGGATGCGCTCCCACACGCGCATGAAGTCCGCCTTCTTCTTGGAGAGGACGACAGAGCCTTCCTGATCCT
>DASTGQ010000600.1:0-2852 GCA_035718985.1 Gemmatimonadaceae bacterium | reverse complement strand
GCTCACGGCGGCGGTGGACGTTCGCAAGGGCGAGCTATACGTGCCGCTGCAGCTCGTGGCCGAAGTGGTGCCGCGGGTCGCGACGAACCTCGTCTGGGACGCGTCGCGCTTCGAGCTGCGTGCGTTCTCCACGCCGACCCGCAACGCGGAGCGCCGCGACTCGGATGAGGTTCGCCCGGCGATGCGAGTCGCCGCGCGCGTCGAGCCTCCGCCCAGGGCGTCGACGAGCGCGACGCCGAAGCGGGGCCAGGTCACCCAGGCCGGGCAGCCACGCCGCGCGCGACAGCTCGACGTGGTGGACGCGGGCCACGGCGGCGTCGACCCGGGAATGCGCGGCCCGCTCTTCGGCGGACCGAAGGTGGTGGAGAAGGACGTCACGCTGAACGTCGCCAAGCGCGTCGGTGCGGCGCTCAACCAGCGCGGCATCGACGTGAAGTATACGCGCACCACCGACACCCTCATCGCACTCGACGATCGCGGGCGCATCGCGAACGAGGCTCACGCCGACCTGTTCGTCAGCATCCACGTGAATGCGGCAAACCCGAACTGGAAGGATCCGGGCGGGGCGCGCGGCTTCGAGACCTACTTCCTGTCGGAGGCGAAGACGGAAGACGCGCGGCGCGTGGAGCAGATGGAAAACGAGGTCGTGAAGTTCGAGACGCGAACCTCCGGCCCACCGAGCGATGCGTTGAACTTCGTGCTCAACGACATGGCGCAGAACGAGCACCTGCGGGAAGCGAACGAGCTGGCGGGCCTCATCCAGAAGCGGCTCGCGCGCGTGCATCCGGCTCCCAGCCGAGGGGTGAAGCAGGCCGGCTTCCGCGTGCTGGTTACGGCGTTCATGCCGGCAGTCCTCGTGGAGATTGGCTTCGGCAGCAATCCGGCCGACGCCGCGTTCATGACGGATCCCAGGCATGTGGACGAGATGTCGGCGGCGATTGCGGACGCGGTGGTGGAGTACCTCAAGGGGTACGAGCGTCGCGTCTCGTCCGTCGTTCCGCCAGGCGAGGGAGCGCTCGCCCCGCGATGAGCTCCTGCCGCAGCGCCCTCGCGGTGCAGGCGGTCGGCCTCTCGTTCCAGAATCCGGTCGTCCTCGCCGCGGGCACGGCGGCGTACGGGCGTGAGCTCGCGAACGTGGTGCGATTGGACGCCCTAGGCGGGTTGGTCACCAAGGCGATCAGCCTGCAGCCGCGCGCTGGGGCCCCCGCGCCTCGCGTCGGCGAGTTCGCTGGCGGAATGATCAACGCGGTCGGCCTCGCGAACCCGGGCGTCGCTGCCGTCGTGCGAGATCACCTGCCGTGGCTGGCGCGCTCGCTCCCCGACGTCCGCAAAGTTGCGAATGTCGTCGGGTTCGCGGTGGAGGAGTTTGCCGGCGTGATCGAGCTGCTCGAGAATGCACTCAGCGCGGACGTCCCCGGGGCGCTCGACGGCTACGAGCTGAACGTGAGCTGCCCCAACGTCAAGGCGGGCGGCATGGAGTTCGGCGCCGACGGTGCCGCGCTGACGGAGGTAGTGCGGCGTGCGCGCTCCGTCACGAAGCGCCCGCTCTTCGTGAAGCTGTCGCCGACCCTTCCCGACATCGCGCGGAGCGCGGAGATCGCGGTGGATGCGGGAGCGGACGCGCTGACCCTGGTGAATACCATTCCGGGCCTGGTGGTCGACACGAACCGTCGGAGGCCGGCACTCGGCTTCGGCACCGGCGGCGTGAGCGGGACTGCACTCCTGCCAGTCGGTGTGCTGGCGACGTGGAAGGTGAGCCGCCGTGTGCGAGTGCCGCTCCTCGGTGTCGGTGGCGTGCGGGCGGCGGATGACGCGCTGCAGTACCTGATGGCGGGTGCATCACTCGTCGGGATAGGCACGGCGATGCTGCGCGACCCGCGGGCACCTGAGCGCGTCGTGCGCGACCTCGACCGCTGGTGTGCTGCCAACCGTGTGGAGCGCATCTCGGACATCGTGGGCACCCTGGAGATGGGTACATGACTACTCCGACGGTCCCGTCGCGTGCGATACCGATCGTCGCGCTCGACGTCGGGTCCGCGGGCGACGCGCTCGACCTGGTGCGCCGTCTTGGCGAGAGTTGCCGGTTCTACAAGGTGGGGAGCGAGCTCTTCACGGCGGCGGGCCCTTCCGTGGTGAAGGCGCTGCGCGACGAAGGGGCCGACGTCTTTCTCGACCTGAAGCTGCACGACATCCCCAACACGGTTGCCGGCGCGGTGCGCAGCGCGGCACGCCTGGGCGTGCGGCTGCTGACGGTGCACGCCGTGGGAGGGGCCGCCATGCTGCGAGCGGCGCAGGAGGCGGCGAGCTCCGCCGCGGCGGAATCCGGATGCAACCTGCTCGCGGTGACGGTACTCACGTCGTTCGATGCCGAGTCCCTTGCGGTGGCCTGGGGGAGGGAGAACGTGGAGGTGGAGCGGGAAGTCGTGCGCCTGGCGGGGGAGGCTGCATCGGCGGGGCTGCACGGTGTCGTCTGCAGCGGCGCGGAGGCGGCGGCCGTCCGGGGCACCTATGGTGACCGGCTTGCGCTGCTGGTCCCGGGAATCCGGCTTGCGGGCGGGTCGTCGCACGACCAGCGCCGGGTGATGACGCCGGCGGCGGCGCAGGCGGCGGGTGCGAGCTACCTCATCCTCGGGCGCGCGGTGACGGCAGCAGCCGATCCGGTGCGTGCCATGCGCACCGTGCTCTCGGAGCTCGCCACGCCGGTTTGACGTGTGGGAGGGTCGGACGGGGAGGACACAAGCGCGTGTATCTCGCGGGCTTGCGTCAACTTACCGCCCCGGTTATCCTACGAGTCTCAACCGGAAAATCTCACGTTTTGCATCGATGGTGGTCTCGTGAAAGTCCGCAGCAGC
>DASTGQ010000599.1:0-2336 GCA_035718985.1 Gemmatimonadaceae bacterium | reverse complement strand
CAGAGCGTACGGCTCTTCGGGTCCACATTCAGGAGCTGGACGACGTTGCCGGCGGCGGTGGTGATCTTCGACTTCACCTTGCCCGTCGTGAGATCGTACAGGAAGAGCTGGCCCCAGTTGTCGCGCTCGGAGAACCAGATCACTTCGTTCGTCGCGGGGAGCACGACCCAGTTCGCCTTGCCGTTGCCCGACTCGTACTGGGTGGGGACGGTCTCCTCGAACACGTCGCGCACCTCGCCGGTGGTCGCGTCGGCGACGCGGAGGGTTTCCTTCTTGTGGTCGCGCGAGGTGGAGACGAAGGCGACGTGCGAGCCGTCGGGATACCACTGCACGTCGGTGAAGTCGCCACCGCGGCAGGAGATGTCGTCGCAGAGCGTGGACCGGTGCTGGTCGGCGGGCATCCGGAACCGCACCACGGTGCCGTTGTCGGCGTCGATCACCACGCGCTGGATGGTGGTGATGATGCTGTCACCCGGCAGGGGGTAGGGCCACGCCTGCAGCGCCGGATGTCCCACCACCGTGCTGACGAGGTACATGTTGCCGACGCCGCGCTCGTCCTGCTGGAAGGTCGCGATCTTCCTCGAGTCGGGAGACCAGAGGAGAATGGGACGATCGCTGTGGGTCCAGCCGGCGTTGTCGGTGGCGTACCCGAAGCGCGCGACGCCATCACGCGTGAGCTGCTTCTCCGCGCCGCTGGCAACGTCGCGCACCCAGAGGTTGTAGTCGCGGATGAACGCGGCGCGCTTGCCGTCCGGAGAGATCTCGACGGGGGGCGCGCCGTTGCGTGACGCGGGCGCGCGCATCTCCTCGTGCACGTCCATCGCGGCGCCGCAGCGGCCGGTCTCCTGATTGCAGTCGAAGGTGCGCCGGCCGACGCGAACGCGGATGAGGCCAGTGGGCGTGTACTCGAACTGCGTGAATGGGAGCTGGCTCGCCTGGTACGTCTGGCCGGTAGCGGCCGAGAGGCCGGCGGCGATGCGCGCGGCGTCGAACGCGGGCGCGCGTGAGCCGCGTGCCGGATCCACGACGACGAACTCCGAGCCGGCAGCGCTGGTGGTGCGATACCAGAAGCGGTCATTCGCCAGCCAGGTGGGACGCACGCCCGTTCCGTACACGAGCGGCATGGTCCACGGAGCGAGGAAACGCTCGGCGCGGGCGTAATCGTCGGCGGTGACGACCTTGGGCTGCTGCGCCGCGAGCGGAATGGCGGCGCCGAGCACCAGCAAGGCGACGCTGGCGCGATTGGCGAGTGACGAGGGCATGCGTCGATGGTCGGGTTGAAGACAACGGAATGTATGGGTGGTGAATGGGAACGACAAAGCGAGTACTTCGTACCCAGTACTTCGTACGGAGACCGAGATCCACGCCCCAGGAATGCGGGGCCGTCCGGAGTGGTGCGCCGAGCGGGCGCATCGGCGCCTTCCTGGGGCAGTCATCAGGTCTCGGTACGAGGTACTCGGTACGAAGTACTCGCCGTTGCCGTTCCTCACTTCAAAGTGCCACCCGTATCAGGTTCCCCACCTTCCGCCAGAATCCGGTCGGCGGTGGAATCAGGGCATCCAGCTCGGCGGGGGTCGTGACCCACGTGCTGCGGGCCATGAGGTAGTAGAGGTCCACCAGGCCGGCGGCGGCCGGGAGGCCGGAGACGACGATTGTCGCTTCGCCGTCGAGCATCATGCCGCGCGGATCCTCGTTGTGGGTGCCGAGGGTGAAGTAGAAGCTCACGCGCTTGCGCTCGGCCTCCGGGACCGCCTGCTCGAAACCGCGAAGCAGCACGTCGCTGGAACGCGTGGCCAGCGTGTCGATGTCCGGCGTGACGTAGCCGAGCTGCTCGGCGAACTTCGCGGATTGCCGGGCCTGGGTTTCCATGGACTGCGCGACGATGCGGTCCCACCCCGGCTGGCGGACGAGTGCCGCGATGGCGCCGGGCCGCGCGATCACCTGCGTCTTCTGGTGGAGCTGTGGCGGGCGCACGCGTTCGTCCTGGGCGATATCGGCGGCCGGGGTCAGGGCGGTGGCCGTCCGCGCCTCCGCCCGGTTGAGGACTGCCAGGGTCGTCGAGTCGAAGGGAATGAGCTCGCTGATCCATGGCGCGCGGCGCAGCCCCGCGACCACCTCGCGCCGCTTGCCTTCGGCGTCGTCCTCGTGCGCCTTGCCGGCAAAGAGCCCGACGCGGAGTTCGCCGCCGCTCGCGCGGAGCTGGCCGTCGAGGGTGGAGCGCAGCTCGAGCAGGCGCTGCATCACGTCGTGGGCGCGGGCCATCAGCGGCGCCTGCGGGCTGGGGGCGTTGGCCAGCGACGGCGCGATGACGTGCACGCGAGCGCCACGCGCCGCGG
>DASTGQ010000598.1:0-5926 GCA_035718985.1 Gemmatimonadaceae bacterium | reverse complement strand
ACCGACGACCCTTGCTCCCGAGACCGGTGAGAGCCACCTCGCGAACATCCGCCAGCTCACCAATGGCGGCGAGAACGCCGAAGCGTACTTCAGTGCCGACGGCCGGCGCCTGATCTTCCAGAGCACGCGCGATGGGCGTGCCTGCGACCAGGAGTACGTCATGAACATCGACGGCACCGGGCTGCACCGCGTCTCCAACGGCACGGGCAAGACCACCTGCGGCTTCTTCTACGCCAACGACCAGCGCATCCTGTTCGCCTCGTCGCACGCCATGCAGCAGGACTGCCCGCCGAAGCCGGATCCGTCCAAGGGCTACGTGTGGCGGCTCGATCCCTACGACATCTATACCGCGAAGCCGGACGGCTCCGACTTGCGGCGGCTGACCAACTATGGCGTGTACACGGCGGAGGCCGTCGTCTCGCCGGACGGGAAGAAGATCGTCTTCACTTCGCTCAAGGACGGCGATCTCGACATTTACACCATGAACGTGGATGGCACCGACGTACGCCGCCTCACCACCACGCCGGGCTACGATGGCGGCCCGTGGTGGTCGCCCGACGGCAAGCAGATCGCCTACCGCGCGTGGCATCCCACCGACACGGCGCTCGTGAGCTATCGCGACCTGCTCGCCCAGCGTCTCGTGCGGCCGAATCGCATGGAGCTCTGGGTCATGAACGCCGACGGCAGCGGGCAGCGGCAGATCACGCAGCTCGGCGGGGCCAACTTCGGGCCGTCGTGGACCCCCGATGGCAAGCGGCTCATCTTCTCCTCCAACTACACCCAGCCGCACAGTGGCAACTTCGACCTCTACCTCGTCAACCTCGACGGCACCGGGCTCGAGCGCGTGACGACGAGCGACACCTTCGACGGCTTCCCGATGTTCAGCCCCGACGGTCGCAAGCTGGTGTGGGCCTCCAATCGCCACGACGCCATCGCGACGGAGACCAACCTCTTCATCGCGGACTGGGTACCGTAGCGGGCAGCAGCTGGCGGAGCCGCGCCACGCGCTCCGCCATCGCTGCGTCTTCGGCCATCTCCTCTTTTGCGCGCGCCAACGCGGACAGCACGGTGGAGCTGTCCCGGTCCCCGAATGCGGTGCCGATCTCGCGAATCGAGAGCGAAAGGAGCTCGCGGCAGAGCAGCATCCCGATCCGCCTCGGTGCGGCGATCGTTCGGGCACGCCCTGGCCCTACCAGCGCATCGGGCGATACCCCCCACTCCGCGGCGACCGCTTCCTGCACCGCCTGCGCACCCGTGGTCAGGGCGTCGGGATGACGCCGCGTCGGAAGCGCTCGACGAGCCAGCGCCAGCGTGAGCGGCGATCCGTCGAGCGCGGCCACGGCGAGCAGTCGCGCGAGATCGCCCTCCAGCTCCCGGACGCTGCCTTCACATTGTGCCGCGAGGTGATGCGCCACGCTCGGCGGCAGCTCCACCTCCTGTGCACGAGCCTTGGCCTGCACGATCGCCACCCGGTGCGCGAAGTCCGGCGTGCCCAGCGTGGCCACGTGCGCACCGCGGAACCGTCCAACCAGGCGCGTCGCCAGCGCTGCCGACCCGGCGGCATCATCACTCGTCAGCAGAAGCTGCCGCTCGTGCGCCACGGCGTCACCAGCGAGATCCACGAGCGCGTCCTGCGCCGCAGCATGCCGCGCTAGCGCGTGTACGTCGTCCAGCACCAGCAACGTCGCGGCGCGCAGCGATGCCAGCTCCGCCGTCGGATCGCCCGTCGCCACGCCCTGCGCGAGCCGACGCAGGAATTCGTCCGCTGTCAGCAGTGCCCAGGTGCGGCCCGGCCGCATGGCCGCTTCAGTCGCCACGGCGTGCGCGAGGTGCGTCTTCCCCAGTCCCGTGGCGCCTGTCAGCAGGACGGGATTGTGCACCCTGCCCGGCGCCACCGCGGCGGCTGACGCGGCGGCATAGGCCGCTTCGTTGGTCCGGCCTACGACGAAGCTGGTGAAGGTGTAGCGGGGATTGAGGGACGAGCTCACTACGGACCCAAGCGCAAATCGCGTGACGTCGCAAGCGGGCTCGGCGGCCATGTGGAGAAGTGCTGGAGAGCACGGCCCCTGCCCTTCCACGGGGCATGGCATCCATCTGGACTGGCGCCCTGTCCTTCGGGCTCGTGAACATCCCGGTTTCCCTCGTCAGCGCGGTGCGCGTCGCCGAGCGGACCAGCTTCCGCATGCTGCACAAGGAAGACCTCACTCCCATCAAGTACGAGCGCGTCTGCCCGCGCGATGAGGAGGTCGTGGCCTGGAACGAGATCGTGAAGGGTTACGAGTACGCCAAGGGCAAGTACGTCGTCGTCACGCCGGAGGACTTCGCACGCGTGCGCACGCCCTCCAGCAAGGCGGTGGAGATGACCGACTTCGTCAAGGCGGACGAGATCGACTCCCGCTACTTCGACACGCCCTACTACCTCGTGCCGCAGAAGGGCGGAGAGAAGGCGTACGCGCTCCTGCGCGAGGCGCTCGGCAGTACGGGCATGGTGGGCATCGGCAAGCTCACGCTGCGCCAGAAAGAGCACCTCGTGGCCGTCCGTCCGCAGGGCGAGGCGCTCGTACTCGAGCTGATGCGCTTCGAGCACGAGCTCGTGGAGCCCGACGACATCAACTTCCCCGATGCCGAGGAGCAGCACGTTCGCCCGCAGGAGATCGCGATGGCCGAGCAGCTCATCGGCAACCTCGCCGAGCCCTTCGATCCTTCCAAGTACAAGGATGAGTACGAGGAGAAGCTCCGCGCACTCCTCAAGGCGAAGCTCAAGGGGAAGAAGCTCCCTGACGAGGACGTGGAGAAGCCGGAGAAGACCAAGGTCATCGACCTCGTCGCCCGGCTCCAGGAGAGCCTCGAGTCCACCACGCCGCGCAAGCGCTCGGCGCGCAAGGCACCCGCTCGCAAGACGACCCGCGCCCGGAGCAGCAGGAAGCGACGGGCGTCCTGACCGCCCCGGCGGGCCACGCTCTTGCAACGACAAAGGGACGGCGCCCACCGTCCCTTTGTCGTTGCTCGTGTTGCGACGTGACTGCAACCGCGGAGGATCGGTTCCAGCCGGATCTTTTCGATACGCCGGATCTGCTCTTCACAAATCGGAGCTCCACCAACCGAGCTGGGTTCTTCCCGCTTTTCGAATTCGCCCGGAATCTTCAGCCATGGACTCCCCCGCCGTTCGCGCGCCCGACTTCCCCGGTACGCTCGACTGGATCCACACCGGTGGACAGCGTCTTTCGCTTGCCGACTTCCGCGGCCGCGTGCTGCTCCTCGATTTCTGGACGTACGGCTGAATCAACTGTATTCACGTACTCCCGCAGTTGCGGGAGCTCGAAACCCGCTACGGTGATTCCCTTGCCGTCGTCGGCGTGCATAGCGGCAAGTACATCACGGAGCGTGAGACGCCGCGGATCCGCGACGCGTCCATCCGGCTCGACGCCATTCACCCCACGATCAACGATCGGCAGTTCCGGGTGTGGCGTGCGTACGCCGTGCGTGCATGGCCGACGCTCGTCGCCATCGATCCCGTCGGACGCGTCATCGGCATGCACGCCGGTGAGTTCACCGCCGAAGCGCTCGTGCCGTTCGTGGATCGCGTGCTCGTGGACGCGCACGCCGCCGGATCACCGTCCCGACCTGCGCCTCACCTCGCGCCGGATCCTCCCACTATCGCTCCCGACCGGCTTGCCTATCCCGGCAAGGTCGCGCTCGATGGCCGGCGGCTCGCCATCGCCGATAGTGCGCATCATCGCGTGCTCGTCGGCACGCTCGACGACAGCGGCACCCATTTCCGGCTCGGGCGCGTGTTCGGCGACGCGGCCGGCTATCGCGACGGCGATGCGCCGCGATTCCGGAATCCGCAGGGCCTCGTCTTCCGCGGCGACCACCTCTACGTCGCGGACGCGGGCAACCACGCGGTTCGCGAGCTGTCGCTTACGACTGGCACCACACGCACCGTTGCCGGTACCGGCTGGCAGCTGCGCACCCAGCACGATCTCGCGGCCGGCGCGCTCAGCTCCCCCTGGGACCTCTGCCTCGTCGGCGATGTCCTGTACGTCGCCATGGCCGGCATTCATCGGCTCTGGACCATCCGTCTTGGCTCCGGTGCCGTCGCCCCGTTCAGTGGCACCGGCGCCGAGGAACTGCATGACGGCCCGCATGCGCAAGCGGCGCTCGCGCAACCCATGGGAATCTGCGTCGCCGGCAACGTGCTCGCGTTGACCGATTCGGAGTCGAGCGCCGTGCGTATCGCTGATCTCGATCCCTCCGGTGGCGTGCGCACCATTGTCGGTACGGGGCTGTTCGATTTCGGCGACGTGGACGCCGTCGGGGACGACGCGCGCCTCCAGCATCCACAGGGTATCGTCGCCGCCACGGACGGTCGTCTGCTCGTGTGCGATTCGTACAACGATTCGCTGCGCTGGGTGGATCCGTCGTCGCGTCGCGTGACCACGTGGGTGCGCGGGTTGCACGAGCCCGGAGGCCTCGCGCTCGGTGACCGCCTGGTCTATGTGGCGGATACCAACGCGCACCGCATCGCCGTCGTCAGTCGCGATGACGGATGCATTCAGGCGCTCGCGATCGAAGGCTGACGTTCGAACGCCGCGTCAGCGACGCCAGGCGCCGATGTTCTCGCGCACATGCTCCTGGCGGCGCATGCCGGCGAGCACGGTGCGGACGGCGGGGAGCGATGCCACGAAGCGCAACGCACACTGGGCGTCCGTCTCGCACCCGGCAAGCAGCTCACGCATCTCCGAGGGCAGCCCGGTGGTCAACCGGCCCTGCATCAGCGGCGCGCTCGCCACCACCGCCACGCCCAGCGAGTCCGCCGCCTCGAGCAGTGGAACGAGCTGCCTACCGAGCGGCTGGGTCGGCAGTCGTGCCGCCTCTGGCATCGCGAGGCTCACCGGCAGCTGTACGGCGCGGAAATGATGCACGGTCCCGCCCACCTCGCGCGCCAGCGCCACCAGCGCGGCGAGCGACAAGTGCTGCCGGTGATCCGGTGGCACGCGGAATCCCGTCCAGGTGGCGCACCCGTAGCCGGCAATCTCGCCTGCCGCGACACGTTCCTCGAGCAGGACGAACGCGGCGCGCATGCGCTTCATGAACGTCGCCCGATCCACGGCGAGCAACTGCTCTTCCGGGTTGTGCACGTAATACAGGTCGATCGCATCGAGGCCGAGGTTCGCTCGGCTCGTCGCCATCTGGTGCGCGAGGAAGCGTGGCGCGATGCAGTGCCCACGACGGACCAGGTCGTCGCGCATCACGAGGTCCGACGCGAACAGCTCGCGATCCAGCCACGCGTCGTACTCTTCGCGCGACGCCGGCGCGGTGCCGTCGAAGGCCACGTAGCCTCCCTTCGTGCACACCACCAGCTCGTCGCGCCGTGCTGCCCCCTCGGCGATCATCCCGGCAATGGCGCGACCCATCGCGCGCTCGGAGCGCTGGCAGCGATAGTTGATCGCCGTGTCGAGCACGTTGATCCCGTTGGCGACCGCGCACCGAGTCGCCGACTCGTACGCCGCGTCGTCTGCGTCGGTGGCGTCGCCGAGGTAGGTGCCGAGGCCCAGCGCGCTTACGGTGAGGTCGCGCGGAAAGGGACGTCTGAACTCGCGCAGGTCAGCACCGTTGCGTGCGGCAAGGCGCCGCGTCCCGTCAGCGTTCGCGTAACGCGCGCGCGCCGCGAACGAAGAGGACCGTGCGGTCAGATTCGCGCTGTCGCGGGAGGAGGGATCGAACGTTCTGGCGGACATTGATAGGGGGACGGTACGACTCGCCCTCGCGTAGCGCTAGGGCGTCCGGTTCGCGCCGGCACTCCCGTTGCGATCCCGTTCCGATCATTCCGTGGCCGGGCGCCTGCAGGCGCCGCGGCGCGTTGACCCTATTCCCACCTCCCGGATCAGCCCGTGAAACCATTTCCCAGTTGTCAGGTCATGCT
>DASTGQ010000597.1:0-7605 GCA_035718985.1 Gemmatimonadaceae bacterium | reverse complement strand
CAGAAGCTGATCAAGGTGCTGCCGCACTTCAACGACAAGGTGAAGGCAGTCGAGATTGCGCGCGCCATCGAGGCCACCGTCTCGGCCTACCTCTCCACCACGCTCCTCCTCAACATCACCGAAGGGATCGTCGTCGCGTTCGTGCTTTGGCTGCTCGGCATGCCGAACGTGGTGCTCTGGGGAGTGATGGTCGCGTGCCTCGAGCTCGTGCCGTACCTCGGAGCGGCAACGGCGGTCGTGGTGCTCGGCGTGGCGGGCCTCGCGCAATACGACCAGATCGGGCATGCCCTGATGATCCCGGGCGCGTTCCTCGTCATCAACCTGCTCCAGTCCAACCTGGTGACGCCAATGATGCTCGGGCACCGGTTGACGCTCAATCCGGTGGCGATCTTCATCGGCCTCGCCTTCTTCTTCTGGATCTGGGGAGTCCCGGGCGCGTTCCTCGCCGTGCCGCTCCTCGCCACGCTGAAGATCGTGTGCGACAACATTGCGTCCCTGGCGGCCATCGGTGAGTTCCTGAGCCAGCGCGACGAAACCGAGCGCCGCACCACCGCGCGGGTCGACGGCGGTGCAGCGGCCTAGCGTCGCTTCAGCTTCTTCGCGAGCGCGGCCGCGATTGCCTGCGCATCGGCCTCCTCGTCATCGACGGCCACCTCGATCACCTCCGTGCGCGCGCCGGGTGTGCGCTGCAGGTCGATCATCCAACCGAGCGTCGGCCCGCCGCAGCGCGCCACGGCGCCCGACTTGAGGTGCGCGGTAACGATGCCGGGGAAGCCGTATTCCACCGTGCTGCCGGGCAGGAGCTTCTGGAGTGCCGCCGCCACGGCGTGTCCGCGCTCGTGCGCGGCGCTGGCGTCGTCGCTGATGGCGTGCTCGAATGTCTGGCTCATGATCTCGGGCGGAAGCTCGAAGTCGGCCAGTGGGTCATCGTCGTCGGACGGGGGGCGGGGCGTCATGCGGACCTGCGGGTAAGGGGAAGACGGCGTCGGCAGGGAGAGCTATCCCAGCGGCGCGATGCCGGCAGCAGTGACGATACGGTCGGGCACAGCCTCACTGGCGATTCGGGCCACCAGCGCCTGACGTTCGGCGGCAAGCCGACGACGGACGCGCGCACGATGCGCGGCAAACGCGAGCAGGACGACCGCGCCCCCGTAGTACACCGTTGTGAACACCGTGTCCCGCGCGCGCAGGTGCGATCCCGTGGCGAGCACGGCGGCACACCAGGCCATGATGAGAATCCCGAGTTGGGAGAGCATCCCCCAGCGTCACCGATGAACGGGATCGTGCCGGGCATCGCCTCGAGCAGGTCCGCGGAGGTCCTGGGAACCTCGAGCGAGACACCGAAGATGGCACCGCCCTCGCCCTCCGACTAGGGCGCGCGGCCCGGCACCGCACACGCCGACGGCTTGATGCTTCCTGCCGTCATGTCGAGCGCGGCCTGGCCGGCAAGCAGCACGACGAGCGTCAGCACCGACGTCGCCCACGCCGGTGCGCTGCGAGACCGGCGCAGCGCCCACCAGCCAGCCGCGAGAATCGGCGCCTCGATGACGAAGTCGAGGAGGGGCCGCTCGTAGACGTAGAGTCCCAGCATGGGCCCACCCGGCCAGAAGATCTTGTGGCCCGTCACGAGGTCCGGCGGCAGGTGGAGCAGCACCATGAGTGCGCTCGCGAGCGCGGTGGCGCGTGAACCGGTGACGAGCAGCGCAGCACCTCCGATTACCGCGGCGAGGAGCGCGGCTGCCGGCACGGTGTGCGAGTAGAGTCCATATGGGTTGCAGACCCCCGCGATGGCGAGCAAAACGTCCACCATGTCCGGGGCCACGCACGCAACGAGCATCCAGGGGAGCGACGCGCGGCGCCACACACTTCGCGTCCCCGCCGCGACACCGAGATGCCCGACGATCACGGGATGGCGGTCACGACGCGATGATCACAGCGGCAGGAACTTCCGCACTTCCTCGAGCAGGCGCACCGGCTGGACGGGCTTGGCGAGATACTCGTCGCAGCCGGAGGCGATGGACGCGTCGCGATCCCACGCGCTGGCGAGCCCGGTGACGACGATGATGGGAATCATGTGCGTCTGCGGGTCCTGCTTGAGCGTCCGCACGGCATTCCAGCCGCTGGTGCCCGGCATGGTCACGTCCATCAGCACGAGCCCGGGCTGCGACTGCCGCGCGATCTCCACCGCCTCGGCCCCGTCCGACGCCTCGAGGACCCGATAGCCGACGCCGCTCAGCAGCGCCACGTACAGTGATCGCTGGTCGGCATTGTCTTCGGCGACGAGGATGGTTGGCCCGGACGGAGTCGGCTCCGGCATGTGCAACGGGGAGAGGGTGCGCGGCAAGTTACCGGCTGTCGCAAGCGGAACGCTAGTCGGGAACGACGAAATTCCCCGATGAGCCGCGAACGCCAGCAGTCGGTGCAAGGACCCTCGAGGAAGGGCACGCTCCATGCCCCAGCCCGCTGCATGCTCCTCTCGCCAAAGCACATCCCCCGGCTGGCGGCCATCGTCGGCCTGTTCACCCGCTACGGACTGCGTGACGTGGCCAAGCAGCAGGGACTTCTCGCCCTCGTGGAGGAGGACGAGGAAGATCTGCCCCCAGCGGAGATCGCGGAGCGCGAGGAACATGCGGTCGGCTTCCGGAAGCGGCTCGTGGAGCTCGGCCCCGCCAACGTGAAGCTGGGCCAGGTGCTCTCCACTCGCCCTGACCTGCTCCCCGAACCGTACATCCGCGAGCTGGAGAAGCTCCAGGACGACGTGGGGCCCATTCCGTTCGAGGAGGTGGAGCACACCATCGAGACGGAGCTCGGCGCGCGTATCAGCAAGCTGTTCGACACGTTCGATCCCGAGCCGCTGGCCACGGCGAGCCTCGGCCAGGCACACGCCGCCACCATGCGCGGCGGGCGGGAAGTGGTGGTGAAGGTGCAGCGCCCGCACATCCGCGCCTCCCTCGCCGACGACCTCGCGTTCTTCCACGACGTGGCGGAGTTCCTCGCCGAGCATACGGGCGTCGGCAGTCGCATCGACGTGCTCGGCGTCATCCAGCAGCTCGAGCGCGCGATCACCGAAGAGCTGGACTACCGCATCGAGGCTCGCAACGCCGCGGTGTTCCGCCGTTCACTGGCGGAGTTCCCGCGCATCATCGTGCCCAAGGTCATCGAGGCCTACTCGAGCGAGAAGGTGCTCACCACGGAGCGCGTGCACGGCCTCAAGGTGGGCGACATCTCTCCGCTCACGCGCCTCGAGCACGACTTCACGCCGCTTGCCGAGGAGCTGACGCGCGCGTACCTGAAGGGGATCACGCTCGACGGCTTCTTCCACGCCGATCCGCACCCCGGCAACATCTTCGTCGTGCTGCGGGGGATGAAGACTCCGCCCACCCCGTCGGACGTGGCGGCCAGCGATCGGCGCAGCGACGCGCGCGAGGCCACGACGCCCCTCTCGCGGCTCGAGGCCGACGCGCAGGCGCAGGCCACACCCACGCCCGAGGATGTGGACGCGCGGCTCGCGATCATCGACTTCGGCATGACGGCGCGCCTCTCGGGCACCATGCGCGAGGCGTCGACACGCCTCCTCATGGCACTCGGCGACCATCGGGGCGACGACGTCGCGGCGACGCTCATCGAACAGGGCGTGCCGACCTCCGACTTCGACCGCGCCGGCTACACGCGCGCCATCGCCGAGCTCATCGCGCGCAACGTGGACCTCACGGCAGCGGAGGTGCAGGCGGGCAAGGTGCTGTTCGAGGTGATCGACCTCTCGTTCCAGCACGGCCTGCGTCTGCCGGCCGAGATGACGCTGCTCGCCAAGGCGCTGTTCAACCTCGATGGCGTGACGCGCGCGCTCGACCCGCACTACACGCCACTGGAGACGATCCGCGAGTTCGGCAACGAGATCGCCGTGCAGCGCGCGCAGCGCGACCTCTCACCGCGTCGGCTGTACCAGATCGCGCTCGAGAGCAGCGACCTCATCGCCGCGCTGCCGCATCGCCTCGACCAGATCACCACACGGCTGGCGAACAACGACCTGTCGACGCACGTGGACGTGCCGCAGCTGCCGTCGCTGATCGTCGCGCTGCAGAAGGTGGCCAACCGTGTCTTCTCGGGACTCGTGCTCGCCGGCCTCCTCGTCGCCAGCTCGCAGCTGCTTCCCTACTGGCGTACCCTCGGCACGGCAGGCTTCGTGATCGCGGCGGTGATCGGGGTGTACATGGTGCTCACCATCCTCGTCAGCGACAGGAAGGGAGGCGGCTGAAGGAGGGGGCGAGGAAACAGACGCGTACCGTCCTTGCATAGCGAGGGGCCATGATGCGTCGCAGTCGCCCTCCCTTTCGTCATGTCGCCACGATTGCCCTCGCCTCCACGATCATCGCTGTCGCGTGCGGGCGGGAAAGCACCGAACCGGGCGGTACTCCAATAGCGAACGCTGCCGCCACGGTGGCGCAGGTGGCCTCCGCCGTCACGGGCCAGCCCTCCCCGCTCGCCGACGAGCAGCTCGACGGCAAGCACATGGGCTTCGACACGCACACGTATCCCGGCGACAGGACCATGCGCGCCTGGAAGAGTGCGCCGGGCTCGCCGTACCGCTGGGTCGGCTATTATCTGCCTTCGCCCTGCCACAAGGATCGTTCGTGGACCGGCAAGCGGCAGACACTCGTGGACATGGGCTGGGGAATGGCGGTCGTCTACGTGGGCCAGCAGACGTGGGGGCGCACACCCAAGCCGAGCGCGAAGCGCACCGCACAGCTCCAGAAGCAGGGGAGCAGCTGCAACGCGGACTTCATCACCGCGGCGCGCGGCGATGCCGACGCACTCGACGCGATCGCGGCGACGCAGGCGGAGGGCTTCCCTCCGCGCTCGGTGGTGTTCCTCGACATCGAGCGGATGGAGAAGGTGCCGTCGGCGATGCGCGACTACTATCGCGCCTGGGCGCGGCGCCTGCTGCGTGACGGACGCTACCTTCCCGGCGTGTACGTGCATGCGTTCAACGCCCAGCTCGTGCACGACGACATCAAGGCGGAGTTCGTCGCTGCCGGCGTGACCGAGGAACCGCGCATCTGGGTGGCGACCGGCCACGGCTACGAGGAAGGCAAGGCGCCACAGGATGTAGGCTTCGCCTTCGCCGGCATCTGGCAGGGGATGATCGACGTCGCGCGCCGCGTGGCGGACATCAAGCTCCCGATCGACGTCAACGTCTCGTCGTGGACGTCGCCGTCGGATCCGTCACGGGTGGCGGACTAGGGCACTTTTCACGGCAACGGCGAGTACTTCGTACCACGTACTGAAGTACCGCGACCCACGAACCCGGCCCCAGCAATGTGCCGACAGGCCCATTCGGCGCACGGCTCCGTGTCGGCCCCCCATCGCTGGGGCCTGGATGTCGGTCCAGGTACGCGGTACTTCAGTACGAAGCACTCGCCATTGCCCCAACTTTTTTGAGCAAATGCCCGACTTCAAGAAACCATCGGACGATGAGCTGAAGCACAAGCTCTCCCCCCTCCAGTACCGTGTCACGCAGCACGAGGGCACCGAGGCGCCCTTCCAGAACGAGTACTGGGACAATCACGAGCCGGGGATCTACGTGGACGTCGTGTCCGGCGAGCCGTTGTTCAGCTCACTCGACAAGTTCGAATCGGGCACCGGATGGCCGAGCTTCATGCGGCCGCTCGAGCCGGAGAACATCACGACGAAGACCGATCGCCAGTTCCTCATGACGCGCACCGAGGTGCGGTCGAAGCACGGTGACTCCCACCTCGGCCACCTGTTCGATGACGGCCCCCGTCCCACGGGGATGCGCTACTGCATGAACTCGGCGTCGCTGCGCTTCATCCCGGCGAACCGGCTCGCGGAAGAAGGTTACGGACAGTACGCGAAAATGTTCGAGCAGGGCGACCACTAGACGGCCTTTCTGTCGCGCCGCAGGGGTACACGGCAGCAAGCCCGCCGGCATGGTTCGCCGGCGGGCTCTACGCCTGTGTCCTCTCTTTCACTTTTCTGGTGCTTCGCTCCGGACGGTGGCGCGGTGAGCAATGGCGCACGACGCGGGCCACGACTTTCGCAAGTTGCCAAGTGGCCCATTTGCGGGGTGCGCCGAAGTATGATTGAAACATGGCCCTCCGAACGTTCCTCCCCGCACTCACGACCTCGAATCGTGCCCTCGGCGCGCTCGCCGTTCTCGTCGCCACCGGCTGTGCCAGGCAGCCCGTTCGCGTGACTCCGGAGCCGAAGCCCGCCGCGCCCGCTCCAGCACCATCGCCGCCGCGCCTCCCCACCGTTGACGCACTCGTTTCCGCGCCGCCGGCCTCGGTGGGAATGGACTCGACGCTTCCCGCGCGCCTCGACAGCATCATCGCTGTCGGGCTGGCCGAGGGTGCCGCGCCCGGCGCGTCCGTCGCGGTGGGCCGCTACGGACGGCTGGTCTACGCCCATGGGTCCGGCACACTCGACTACGCCGCCGGCTCGCCCTCAGTCACCCCGACCACCATCTACGACCTGGCATCTCTGACGAAGGTGGTGGCCACCGTCACGTCGGCCATGATCCTCCAGGAGACGGGCAAGCTGGACCTCGACAAGCCCGTCTCGTCCTACGTCCCGGAGCTCAACGCGCCCGACAAGGCCGGCATCACCGTGCGCATGCTGCTCACCCACAGCGGCGGGTTCGAGGCGTACGCGCCGCTCTACAGCCCGGAAAACGGATCGTTGCGTGGACGCGCCGCCTACCTTGCCGCCATCAACAGCCGGCCGCTGCAATACCCGCCCGGCACCCAGACCGTCTACAGCGACTGGGACATGGTGCTGCTGCAGGCGGTGATCGAGCGCATCTCCGGCATCTCGCTCGACCAGTACGCCGACGGCCACATCTTCCGGCAGCTCGGCATGATCGACACGCGTTTCCGCCCCGACACGAGCGACCGCGCGCTGCGCGCGCGCATCGCCCCCACCACCGAGGACAGCCTGCGCGGCGGCCGCCTGCAGGGAACGGTGCACGACGCCAACGCCTGGGCGCTGGGCGGCGTGTCAGGACACGCCGGCCTGTTCTCCACGGCGCGCGACCTCGCGATCTTCGCCCAGTTTCTCCTCGACGGCGGCACCTTCGACCAGGTGCGTGTCCTCTCGCCGCAGACCATCGCGCGGTGGACGGCGCGCCAGAACGGTATCGGGAGCCGCGCACTGGGGTGGGACACACCGGCGCCGGGCTCGAGCGCCGGTCGCTACTTCTCGCCGCGCAGCTTCGGCCACACCGGCTTCACCGGCACGTCACTGTGGATCGACCCGGAGAAGGGCGTGTTCGTGGTGCTGCTGATGAACCGCGTCAACCTGCGCGGCGAAGGCACGCGCCACGTGCAGCTCCGGCGCGACGTCGCCGACGCGGTGCAGCGCGCTGTCCTGAACGCGCCATTGGTGGATTGGGAAAGCTTGCGGTAAGGCTGAACTGCAGGACGGCACAGGGTACGTGGTTCCCCGTACTGGGTACGGTGCCCAGCACGAGGTACCGGATACCATGTACCAGTTACTGCAGTGGCAGTTGGCTACTGCTCGAACCGTTTTCCGGGCAGCCTCTCCATCATGTCCCGCAACGCCGTGAACCGCGCCGACAACGGGACG
>DASTGQ010000596.1:0-6454 GCA_035718985.1 Gemmatimonadaceae bacterium | reverse complement strand
AGCGCTTCGGCCTCATGCCCGCCCTGCCTCTCGACGAGCGCACGCTCGAGGACGTTGCGCGCTACATCCTGTCGCTCGACGGCATGGGCGGGACGGGCGGGATGGGCGGGAGGAGGGGCATGCGTCGAGGCAAGCCTGGCGCTCCCGTCAGATAGCCACGAGCTCCGGTGCGGCCCGACGTGGCCTGCGTGTCGTTCTGCTGAAGCAGTTGATTCGCCCCGGGCCGGCAGCATTCACGGCACGACATCCAATGCGAGGGGAGATTGCAGGAAGCCCGGACCTTGCTCCAAGGCCGCTGGCAGCGGAGTTGAGGCGTCACACGTCGTGTCGTTCCACGACGGTGCCGCGGCCAGCAGGGCCACGAGCACGAGCGTCGCGAGGATGTACTGCCGCCGCATCAGCGCGCCTCCTTCAACGCGGCGTCGAGCAGCTGCCGGAACTGCGGCAGTGGGAGCGCCCCTTCCACCCCCTTGCCATTCACGATGAAGGTCGGCGTGACACGAATCCCGAGCCGGCCGGCGGCAATGTTCGCTCGCATGGTGCCCGGATTGACATCGGGGATCGCGTAACACTTCGCGAAGCGCGACACGTCGAGCCCGATGCCCTTGGCGTAGCGCTCGTACGCGGGCAAGGGATCGCGCGCCTTCTTCCACTCCGTCTGGCTGGCATAGAGCGCATCGTGCATGGGCCAGAACCTTCCCTGCTCCGCCGCGCACTCGCTGGCGTGCGCCGCCTCGTCCCCGTTGGGGAACATCCCCATCACGAAGGGAACATACTTGAAGAAGATCCTGCCTGTCTGCACGTACTCCTTCTCGATCTCGGGTTCCGTCTGGCGCGCGAAGCTGCCGCAGAAGGGGCATCCAAAATCGCTGAAGTTCACGACCACTACCGGCGCCGTCGGGCTCCCCTTGTCGTACCCCACGCCGGTGAGATCCAGCCCCTGCACCACGACTCGGCGCGGTGGGCGCTCGGACGAGGTAGTGGCCGCATCCGTCGTGGACGCAGGTGCAGGTCTTGTCGCGACCTTCGAGGAGCCGGCGGCGTGCTGTCTCCCGCCTGACGGCGAGGAGTCCGCCGCGGCGCGCGACGAGCTCTCGGCCGCAACGACGGGTGCGGCCGCCGGCAGTGTCTTCGCGGTCGCCGCGGGGACGCTGTCAGTGGCGGCGACTCCTCCAGTACTGCTGTCGCGCTCCGTGCTGGTGCAGGCACTGGCGAGAGCGACGAGCGCGATCACGAGCGCCGCGCCGCCGGCGCGGCCATGAGATGCGTGAGGCGACTTCAACATCAGGATCAGAGCTCCAGGTTGACGAGCTGGCCAAGGCCAGCGAGAAAGTTCGAGATCGCGGTGAAGCGTCCGGTGAAGAGGAGGACGCCCACCAGTACGAGCAACACGCCCGTGGCGCGCTCCAGCGGTACGACCCAGCGGCGCACGCGACGCGTGCCGGCAAGGAACCAGTTCAATCCGACGGCCGCGAGGAAGAAGGGGATCCCCAGGCCCAGCGTGTAGGCGGTGAGCAGCAGGATTCCCTGACCCATCGTCCCCTGCATCCCTGAGTAGAGGAGGATCGAGGCGAGCACGGGCCCGACGCACGGCGTCCATCCGGCACCGAACGCCGCGCCGGCGACCACCGTCCCGATGCGCCCCGCCGGTTTCGACGCGAGCTGGACGCGTCCGTCGCGCATCAGCCATGATGGACGGAGCACACCGAGCAGGTAGAGCCCGAATCCCGCGATGACCACGCCTCCGACCTGCTGCAGCAGCGGCAGTGCGCGTCGGAGTGCCTCACCCAGCAGCGTGGCCGTGGCGCCGAGCGCCACGAACACGAGCCCGAAACCGAATACGAAGAGCGCGGCGTGAATGGCCGCGTGCCGGCGCGCCGTCCATCGGTCGGTCATCGTCAGCTCGTCGAGCGTCATCCCGGTCACGAAGGTGACGTAGCTCGGTACGAGTGGGAGCACGCACGGCGAGAGGAAGGACACGAGGCCGCCGACGAACGCCATGCCGAGCGAGATGGAGGTCGCTCCGTTCATGGCGCGCCTCGCGACGTGGAGGGCGCCTCGGCGAGCAGCCGATCCACGGCCTGCTCCAGCGTGAAGGAAGCGAAGATTCCCTTCACCTCGTTCCGGATCCGTCCCCGCCGATCGATGAGAAAGGAGGTCGGCAGCGTACGGGCGCCGCCGAAGTCCCGCACGACCGCGGCGTTCGCCATGGCGATGGGATAGGTGACGCCGCGCTCGCGGGCGAAGTCCGCCACCGCGCCCGATCCGATGGCGTCGGTGGAGATGCCGACGATGGTGAAGCCCCGGTCGTGCTTCTCCTCGTAGACGCGCTGGAAGCCGGGCATCTCGATGCGGCACGGCGGACACCACGTCGCCCAGAAGTTGACGAGAACCACCTTGCCACGCAGTGACGCGAGGGAGACTTGCTGTCCGTCGAGCGTGGTGACCTCGAAGTCGGGCGCATGCGCACCCGCCGATTGCACGCCGAAAGCGGCGGCGACCTGCGGCCACATGCGCGAGCCGATGAAGGCCAGGAGCGCGACCCACAGGATCGCCTCGATGGCGGCCTGGGGCCTGATGCGTGGGAAATTCATGGAGCGTGTGCTCTGGTGAATGCCGACCGCGCGGCGAGAGTGTCGCCGGCGGAAACTGGAGCATCGGCGGTGCACGTAGGCACCGCGCCGCGGTCCGGTGACCGCGGATCAGATCACGCGCGGAGGACGGAACAGCGTCGGGGGCTCGTGCATCGCCACGAGCGCGGCGACACGCTCGAGCGGCGGAGCCTGCGTCAGCGCGGAAGCCTCCGGGAGGATCGCGAATACGGGCAATGCGATCGACGACGCGCAGCCCTGCGACGCGGTCGGAGGGCTGCCATCCTGCGCTGGCGCCTGCTTCTCTGTCGCGGCATGGTGGAGGTCGGTTGCACTCGAGGACTGCTGGTGCGCGGCGCTGACCGCCATGGCGCTACGCCTGGCGCATTGCGCTCCGCGGCCCGCTCCGAGTGCTCCGCCAAGCGTGGCGAGGAAGAGGACGAGCGCGGTGAGTACGCGCGGCAGGCCGAAGCGCCCCGTGCCGAAACGCTTCCCTTCCCGCATTGCCGGTCTCCGTCCACGTTGCTGCATAACTGAATAGTACTATAGTCCGCTCGGCGCGGGGACCGCAAGCAGCACCTCGACTTCCCGGCATTGCGCCGTGCCCCGCACTTCGGCGCGCTTCCGTGGATTGGGCGGTTCCGACGCCTGTGCCTGCCCGTGATCCCTGTTGGTCAGGTGACGGACGGCACGGCGTGCGACAGCATTCTCGATCTCCGGGCGCAGCGAGCTTCGCTCAGGGTCGCCGCACAGGAGGGATGTGCCGCGCCCAGAAGACGTCCATCGGGATGTGATGGTCCGGATAGACCCGCGCGAAGATCGCGTAGAGCGTCGGGTCGTACGCCTTCAGGTCGTCCGGGCCGCGCATCGGGTGGCCGTCGAATACCTCGTCGAAGTTGGACTCGAACCACCACTGCGTCCCCTCCGCCCAGTATTCCGCGGGCGTATTGATGGCGTAGTGGTGCGGGTAGAGTCCTTTCGCCTTTGCATCAGCGTACGCGGCCAGGATCTCGGCGTAGAGCGCCGGGTCGGCGGTGCGGATGCCGCTCATGATGCCGTGCGAGAATTCGTGGACGAAGATGTTCTCACCGTAGTACTTGGTGCCCGGATAGCCGAGGATGTTCTCCTCCGTGCCCGAGGTGAGGCGGCCGCCCATGCCACGCGCCCGACCGTTCCAGTACTCGCGGTCCGTCATCGCGGCGATGCGGGCGTAGTTGGCACGCTCGCCATCGGTGAGCCGCGGGTCATCGAGCGCCGGCTTCTTCCAGTTCCGCTGTTCCGGAACGTCGAGGGTGGACTCGGCCTGCGCCATCACGGTGACGCGGAAGTGCTGCTCGATCATCGCGCGCCGCACGTCGGGGCGATTGGCGAGCATATGGATCATGATGTCGCGCGCGGCGAGGATCGCCGCGTCGGGCACGCGCGCCGAGGCGGTGACGGGCAGCCCTTCGGCTTCGGTGTACTTCGCGTAGAACGGATCGTAGTGCGCCGAGTCGGGAGGCGTTCGGATGGCGGCACGCGCATAGTCCGTCAGCAGGGCGTGCTGCTCAACGCGCTGCTGGGCCACCGCACTGCTCACCGGTCGCGGCAGCGCGGGAGACTTCGGGGTGCATGCCGCGAGGGGCAGCGCCAACATGAGTGAGGCGACACGCATTGGGCTCCTTGGAGAGTTCACGATCGGGGGCATCCAGGCACGACCGCAGCGCCGCTCCCGTCCGTGACCGGAGGGAGGGCCTCCACGTAGCGACGCGGAGGCTGAAGTGCGTCGAGGCGGTGCCGCCAGGCGGCGGCTTCGTTGCAGTTTCCGGTCGCCGAATACAGGCGGACGAGCGCCACGACGGACCGGAACTCGAGCGGGAAGGCGCGCACCGCCGCGAGATTGCGGGCGACGGCCGCCGCCGTGTCGTGCGCGGCGAGGCTCGCGAGCGCCGCCTCACCCTCGAATCGAGCGATGGCCGGCCTCGTCGGGACATCGCGTGACCGGTAACGACCGCCCTCGAAGCTGAACTGCACGGGGCTCGTATCGGCAACGAGGCGAAAGCCACGCTCGACCCAGGTCGCCGTGCGCTCCGGTTCGTCGATGCGCGAGCTCGCGACGAGCGCGGTGATCGTCTCGAGGCGCGTGGAATCCCTGGCGAGCGCACGGAGCAGAAGGTCGAGCGCCTCGCCTCCCCGTCCCTCGGAGGCGAGCAGGCGCGCCTCGATCTCGCTCACGCGTGGATCTTCCCGATCGATCGCCTGCGCCGGCAGGAGCGCCGCGCGAGCAGCCGCAGTATCGCTGCGACGCAGGGCAATCGTCGCGAGATCCACCCACGCGCCGACATCAGCGCGGGTGATGTGCTCGATGTTGTAGCGGAGGAGCCGCTCCGCCGTCGTATCCCGTGAGGCGAGGAAAGCCACGCGCGCGGCGACCGCGGCCGGCGTCGAGTACGACGCGTAGGGGTTCGGCGCCGGGATGAGCGAGTCGGCATGTGCGACTGCCGCCTGCGCAACGTCGAGTTGCCCCGCCGCGATCGCGACGGCCGCAAGTCGCATCCATCCCTCGGCCGAGGACGGATTGACGGAGACGCCCTGCGACAGCGTGCCGACCGCGCGGTCATAGTCGCGCGAGGCAAACACCCAGTCGTCAGCCAACCCCACGTAGCCGGAAATCTCGTGCGGGAAGGCGGCAATCAACCGCTCATGCACGGCGAACGCCGCCGGATAGTCGCCCAGCAACCGGTGTGCTCGGCCCAGTTGCGCCAGCAGCTCGGCGCGATCCCCGTAGGCGCGGAGCGCGCGCGTCGCGGCGTCCACCGCGGCCCGCAACCGTCCTTCGCCGATCACTCCGCTGATCCGTTGCGTCGTCGCGACGACGGCATTCGCGTCGGCCCCTGGTTTATCGGCGAGGGTCAGGATGAACCGGTAGATGTCCGGATCCAGGCGTTCCACCTCCGCACGGGTATGGCCGCTCGTGCCCTTCTGGTCCGAGAGCTTTCGCGGGCTGATCGCCGCCTCGTACGCCTGCGCGAAATACTCCATCTCGTTGAAGTCCGCGTAGGAGTCGAGGGTGCGGCGCTCACGCTTGGCCTTTGCGAACAGCCGCGTGATCTCGCTGCGCTGGGCCTCGGTGAGGACGGTGCCGTGCACCTGATGCATGAACTCGTGCGAGAGCACGTTGTAGCGGCCGTTCATCGCGTCGCGCACCCACGCCTCGCCAGACAGGGCCTGGAAGCCGCCCTGCCCCTTCACGTCGTCCCAGAGCCGGAGGTCGAAGGTGCGCGTCCCCCGCGTCCGCTCCTTGCCCGACATCTGCCACATCCGCTTCTCGAAGGGGATGAGGCGGAACGTCGCGCCGGCCGTGGCCAATAGCGGGACGTAATGTCGCACGGGCGAGACGGAGACGAGGATCACCTTCTGCAAATCAGCGTCGACCCGATCGAAGTCAGGGAACACTTCGCGCAGCCGCTCCGGCTCGGCCGGCCGCGGCATGGCCCGGAAGCGCCTGACCGCTGCCTGCACCTCGGGATTGCGCTGATCGCGCAATTCCTTCATGGAGGTGGCCGCTCCATAGTGCGCGATCCCGAGGTCGGGATATGCCGTCGCCGTGCGCAGGAACCACTCGAGCGCCGTGCGATACTGACCACGCCGGTACTGCACCGAGCCGATGCCGAGCATCGCGGCGCCGAGCATTGGATGCGCAGTGAGCGCAGCGTGATACAGGCTGTCAGCTCGCGCAAGTTGGCGCCGCGCGAGAGCGCTGTCGGCGGCAGCGAGCGTCTCGCCGAGCGCTACCGGCACGGAGTCGTCGGCGAGTGGCGGGTAGCGCCCGTAACTGGTGATCGACCCCCCGTTGCCGATGTAGCTGTGCGCTCCTTCGTCAT
>DASTGQ010000595.1:0-2114 GCA_035718985.1 Gemmatimonadaceae bacterium | reverse complement strand
CGGCAGCCGGTCGCGTAGGCGTACTGCTGGACCGACTCCAGCTTCGCCAGCTCCGCCTTGCGTCGGCGGTCGAGCGCGGTCCAGTCGAGCGGGTACGCGCTGAGCGGCCGCCTCAAGTTGACGACGTGGTCGCCGCCGCCCAGCCGGTGCCACTCGAGGTACTGCTCCTGTTCCAGCGACTGCAGGAGCGGCATGCTGCCTGCCGCACCCCCGAAACCAGGGGGCAGAGCGTCGAGGTCCACGGTGGCGCCGTCGTAGAGCGCGTCTCCAGCGACGCGCCAGAGCGAGCGGAGGAGGCCGAGCCTGAGCGCATCGCTGGCACCGAGGTCGCGCTTGATGCGCTCGGCGGTGGCAAGGAGCCGCACGAAGGCGCGGCCGCCGGACTCCGGATCAGAGCGAAGCGCGCCGGCCTGCACGAGCAGCCGCAGCGCCGACTCAACTTCGCGGTCGCTCACCTTGCCGGGGAGCGAGGCGGCAATGGCGCCGGGCTCGAGATCCACGTCGCCGGAGGGTCGCGCCATTCTCACGACCTTCGCATACACCTGTTCCACCGTGGCGCGCTCAGGATAGGCGCCCTTGATGAAGAACTCGTGGGTGAAGCGATCGGGGAATGCGTGGAGCAGGAAGACGTCGGAGTGGAGGCCGTCGCGGCCGGCGCGTCCCGCCTCCTGGTAATACGCCTCGAGGGTGCCGGGCATGGCGTGATGGATCACGACGCGCACGTTGGGCTTGTCGATCCCCATGCCGAAGGCGTTCGTCGCCACGATGACGCGTACGTCCTCGTTCATGAACGACTCCTGCACCGCGTGGCGGTGGGCGTCGTCGAGCCCGGCGTGATAGGCTGCCGCCTTGATCCCCGCATCCTCCAGGGTGCGGGCGACCTTCTCGACGTTGCGTCGCGTGGACGCGTAGACGATGGCTACCCCCTCGTGGGTGCGCAGGATGTCGATCAGGGCGTCGTCCTTGTCCGCATCATTACGCGTGGGAACGACGTGATAGTGCAGGTTCGTGCGATCGAACCCGGTGATGATCGTCTCGGCCTTGTCCAGGCGGAGCTGCCGGACGATGTCCTCGCGCACGTGCGGCGTGGCAGTGGCGGTCAGCGCGACCGCCGGCGGCCAGCCGAGCTTCTCGCGCACCTGCGCCACGCGGAGGTAGCTCGGGCGGAAGTCATGACCCCACTCGCTGATGCAGTGTGCCTCGTCAACGGCGAGCAGCGACACGCCGATGTCGCGCAGGCGGTCGGCCGTGGTGCCGAAGTCGAAGCGCTCCGGCGCCACGTAAAGGAGCTTCACGTCGCCGCGCATCACGCTCGCCATGCGGTGCGAGATCTCGCCCGCCGTGAGCGTGCTGTTGATGAACGTCGCCGGAATGCCCCGCGCCGTCAGCGCGTCCACCTGATCCTTCATCAGCGAGATGAGGGGGCTCACGACGACGGTGAGCCCGGGCAGCAGCAGCGCGGGCACCTGGTAGCACACCGACTTGCCCCCGCCCGTCGGGAGGACGACGAGGGTGTCGCGGCCGGCGAGGACGCTGGCGACCGCGCGTTCCTGCCCGGGCCGAAAATCGGGAAAGCCGAAGCGCGCCCGCAGGGTGGCGCGAGCCTCGTCGAGCGTGGGGCGTGGGATGGCAGCGGCGGAGGATGGGCTCATGAGGCCATCCTGACGGAGAACTGATGCGGGAGCACCATCATGCAAGCGCATGGAGGTGCGTTGTCATCCCGCTGGCTGAAGCCCGGTCGCGATCTGCCTTGCCTGCGTCGAACGCGGTTCGCGCGCCACGACTGCGGATCCCGACGGTCACTTGGGGAGTGCGTGATGACGTTGTCTCGATCCTCTTGCACGCGCGAGAGAACGGCACGATCCTGCGGCACATCGTTCCCTCAGACCGCGCGCGCGAAGTGGCCGCGCGTGAAGGCGTGCTTCAGCGCAAGTCGCACGGGATTGGACGTCGCGCGTCCGCCGGCGGCGAGCTCGTCGAGCATGGCGCGATATCCCGACACCACCTGAGTGATGGGATCTCCGACGACGTTGAAGACGAGCTGGTAGTTGCGGATACCACCACGCCACAGCCGCGGCAGGTATTCCCCGCCCTCCACGGGCCGCGAATGCAGC
>DASTGQ010000594.1:0-2019 GCA_035718985.1 Gemmatimonadaceae bacterium | reverse complement strand
GGCGACGTGGCCGCCGTGGTGCCGGCGCAGGTGGTGACGGTGGGCACCCAGCCTTTCACCGAGACCGTCGGGGCGATCGGCATGGTGGCGCCGCGCGCGGGCCACATGGCCTCGCTGAGCGCGCCGGTGCCGGCGCGCATTGCCCGCGTGCTGGTCGCCACGGGACAGCACGTGGCGGCCGGCCAGACCCTCATCGAGCTGGACCAGGCGGCCTTCCAGGCGGCGCTGCACAGCGCCGAGGCCGCGGTTACCGCCGCACAACAGAGCTACGACCGCACGTCGCGCCTCGCCAACGAGGGGATCGCTCCTCGAAAGGACGTCGAGCAGGCGGCCGCCGACCTCGCGCGCACGCGCGCCGATCTCGTCACCGCGCGGCGCAACGCGCAGCTCGCCGTGCTCCGCTCGCCCATCGGCGGCGTCGTGACACGGATGTCGGCGTCGCTCGGCGCCACCGCCGATCCGGCGCAGCCGCTGGTGGAGGTGGCAGACCAGTCGGCGCTCGACATCCTGCTCGGCACCACGCCCAGCAACGCCGCGCTCATTCGGCCCGGCGCCAAGGTCACCCTCACCGCCGGCCAGAGCTCGAGCGGCGAGCCATTGGGCATCGGCACGGTGGTGGACGTCGGGGGCACGGTGGATAGCACGAGCCGCAGCGTCAGCGTGCGCGTGCAGGCACCGACGACGCGCCGGCCGCTCAGGATCGGCGAGACGGTGTTCGGGCAGGTGGCCGTGAGCACGCACCCGGCGGCGGTCGTGGTGCCGAACGAGGCACTGGTGCCGTCGGGCGACGGCTATCAGGTGTTCGTCGTGGACGGCGCGGGCATCGCGCATGCGCGCGTGGTGAGCGTCGGAGGACGCACGGACAAGGTCTCCGAGATCACGCAGGGGCTCACCGCCGGCGAGCGCGTCGTCGCCAACGGCGCGTATGGCGTGCAGGACAGCGCGAAGGTCGTCCCCCTGCAGCAGTCGCCCGCGAAGTGACGCCCGACGACATGCGCGACGCAGCGCCGACGGTGGAGCCGGCCGGTGAAGCCGAGGGCCGCGGGCTGTTCGCCCTCCTCGCGCGGCAGCGGCGCTTCGTCTACCTGCTCGTGACGCTGCTGAGCGCGGGGGGCATCTGGGCGGCGCTCAACCTGCCGTCGGCGATCTACCCCGAGCTCACCTTCTCGCGCATCACGGTAGTGGCGCAGGGCTCGGCCCTGGGTGCGCGACAGATCCTCTTCGCCGTGACGCGGCCGATCGAGGAGGCGGTGAGCGTGGTGCCCGGCGTGACGCGGGTGCAGTCGCGCTCCATCCGCGGTGGCGCCGAGATCAACGTCACCTTCGCCGAGAAGACGGACATGCAGTACGCGCTGCAGCAGGTGCAGCAGCGCGTGAACCAGGTGCAGCCGCAGCTTCCAGCGGGACTCGAGCTCGAGACGGAGCGGCTGACGCCGTCGCTCTTCCCGATCCTCTCGTACAACCTGGAGGGGGGCGAGGCGGCGACGCTGAACGACATCGCCACCTACCAGGTGCGGCCGCTGTTCGCGCGCGTGCCCGGCGTGGGGCGCGTGGACGTGCAGGCGAGCGACGTGCGCGAAGTGCAGGTCGTGGCCGATCCGGCGCGCCTCGCCGCGCAGGGGATGACCTACCAGGACCTGGCCACGGCCATCCAGCAGGCGTCCACGGTGAACGCGGTCGGGCGCATGCCGGCGAACTACCGCCAGTACCTCATCGTGACCACGTCGGAGGCCCGCTCCCCGGAGGACGTGGCGAACATCGTCGTCGGCCACGGGCTCCGCGTGCGCGACCTCGCGACCGTGATCCCGGGAACGGAGGACAAGGTGCGGATCGTCGCCGGCGACGGGCAGCCGGCGGCGCTGCTCAACATCACGCGCCAGATGGGCGGCAACACGGTGGCCATTGCCGACAGCATCGCGACGCTCGCCGCCTCCATCCGGAAGACGCTGCCGCCCGGCGTGCGACTCAAGCCCGTCTACGACCAGGCGGCGCTCGTGCGCGACGCGGTGAAGTCGGTGC
>DASTGQ010000593.1:0-16958 GCA_035718985.1 Gemmatimonadaceae bacterium | reverse complement strand
CTGCGCGTCGGTGAGGCCGACGCGATCCTTCGTCACGCTCCAGAGCCGGTGACGAAGCTGCTGCTCGAGCTGCTGGCGACGCGGCGGCGCGGAGCGCACCTGCGCGCCGGCCTGGGCAACGACGCCCGACAGCAGCGTGAGCGCAAGGACATGACCGATCAGTGGACCTGTCTTCATGCTCCGGTTCCCGAGGTGACGGAGGGCGGAAGCGGTGACACCGGCGCCCCCTGATCGACATCCGCCGGCGTGACGGCATCGAGCGAACCGAGATCGTTCACCAACGCATCCAGCTCGGCTTCACTCAAGTCGCCGACGCTCGTGCTGGCCACGGCGAGCTCGCGTGGCGCGGGCGTTGGCGTTGCCGGCGCTGCCGAACGCGAAGGCGAGGCAGCCTGTTCGTCGGACGCGGCAACATGCGTGACCGCCGGCGTCGCGGGCGTGACTTGCACGACCGGCGCGACGACGACGTTGGCGCTGTCGCCACCGAGGATGCCTTCGTCGCGCGCGACGACGATGGAAGTTCCGCCACCGACGATGAGCAGCGCGGCGGCCGCGATGCGCCAGCCGATGCCGAGCCGGCGGACGGGAGCGCGATAGGCCGGAAGTGCGCGCACGATATCCGACACGGCGACCGCTGGCACGCGATGCATCGAGCGCCGCACGTCGCGCAGCAGGGCGAGCTCCTCGCGGCAATCCTCACACGAGGCGACGTGCGCCTCCACCTCGGCACGCGTCTCCGGCGCGAGGCGGTCGTTCACCAGGTCGGGCAGCAGGTCGCGAATATCGCCGTTCGGACAATCAGTCATCGAGAAACTCCTTGATCGCGCGCATCGCATTGTGATAGTGCACTCGCGCCGCGCCCTCCGTCGTGTCCACCGCTTCGGCGATCTCCCGGTACGACATCCCCTCAGACACGCGGAGCGTGAACACCTCCCGCTGCGTCGGCGTCAGCCGAGCCATCGCTTCACGCATCCGCCGCTCGGTCTCGTCGGCAACCACCGAATCGAGTGGATCATACTCCGTCACCGCATCGGTGTCCTTCACGTCCATCGCCATCCGCGAACCGCCGCCCCGCCGCCGCTCCGAGCGCCGCCGATCGAGCAGCAATCGCCGCGCGATCGTGAAGAGCCACGTCCGGAGCGAGCTCTCGCCACGGAAGCTGTCGAGCGACCCGAACGCCCTGACGAACGTTTCCTGGACCAGGTCCTCGACGTCTTCCCGCGCCCCGACGCTCGTCACGAAGCGGGCGATCGCCTCCGCATGTCGCTCCACCAGCAATGTCGCCGCGCGCTCGTCCCCCGACTTCCACCGCGCAATGAGGTCGAGGTCGGTTGGATCATCGGCCTGCGTGCGGGCAGTCGCGGCAACGTCACTCATGCAGTTCGCAACGTTGGACGCGAGGTCGGGTCGGACGTTAAGACGAACGTGGTGCCTCGGGCTACGCGCCCGCAGCCGCGGTGCGCTCGAGCTCCGGCAGCCTGTCGAGGGAGGCCCGGTGGCCCAGGTCATCGACGAAGGCCACGGAGGCGCTCGCCGCCAGCAGGCACAGGCCGCCGAGCAGCACGACGTACAGCGGCGCGTTGGGGTTATCGGCTCCGAAAAGCGCCCGCGTCATGGGACCGAAGCCCAGCGAGGCGACGATCTCCGGGATGACGATGAAGAAGTTGAAGATGCCCATGTAGACCCCCATGCGGGCTTCCGGGATCGCCGTGGACAGGATCGCGTACGGCATCGAGAGGATTGACGCCCACGCGATCCCCACGCCCACCATGGAGAGCAGCAGCAGGTACTTGTCGTGGATGAAGTAGACGGAGAGCAGCCCCAGCGCGCCGCACACCAGCGCGGCGGCGTGCACCGCTTTCCGGCTCGTCCGCGCGGCCAGCGACGGCAGCGCCAGCGCCACCAGGAAGCAGGTGATCGAGTAGAAGGCGAAGGCGAACCCGCCCCATTCCATGCCCTGGGTGTAGAGATCGGAATGCGGATCCGTGGCGCCAAAGACGTGGCGCGCCGTCGCCGGCACGAAGAAGAGCCACATGCAGAAGAGGCCGAGCCAGGTGAGGAGCTGCACGACGGCCAGCTGGCGCATCGTCGCCGGCATGGCGCGGACGGACTGCACGATCTCGCGCGCGATCGGGCCGAGCCCGCGGCGCGCGCTCCGTGCCCGCTCGAACGACTCGAGGTCGTCCGGGGGATACTCCGTCGTCGTCGCGACGGTCCAGAGCACGCACAGCAGGAACACCACGGCACCGGCCTGGAAGGAGTACTTCACGGTCAGCGGGATCCCGCTCGCCGTGTTGCCGTGCACGCCGAGCCAGCGGAGCACCAGCGGAAGCGCATTGGCCAGGCTGGCGCCGATGCCGATGAACAACGACTGGATGACGAACCCGGTCGTCCGCTGTGACAGGTCCAGCTTGTCGGCGACGAAGGCGCGAAAGGGCTCCATCGAGATGTTGATCGACGCGTCGAGGACCCAGAGCAATGTGGCTGCCATCCACAGCGTGCTCGAGGTGGGCATGAAGAACAGCGCGATCGAGGCGAGCACGGCACCGGTGAGGAAGTACGGTCGCCGGCGGCCAAGTCGTCCCCAGGTTCTGTCACTCAGCGCGCCGATGACCGGCTGCACGAGCAGGCCGCTGACCGGCGCGGCGAGCCACAGCAGCGGCACCTGATCGGGGCGCGCACCCAGGCGCTCGTACACGGCCGACATGTTCGCGAGCTGCAGTCCCCAGCCGAACTGGATGCCGAGGAACCCGAAGCTCATGTTGAACAGGCCGAGGGGGCTGAGTAGCGGCCGTTGACGCATGCGTGTGTGCCCGGTTGGAGGAGTGAAACGCTCACCAAGATGAGCGAGGACCGATCGGTTGAACAGAGCAGCGATCGACTTGCTGGCCACCTCGCTCGAGCGTACGCTTGCCGCGACCAGCGAGGGGGTGTTCGTGCCGGGAATCCTGCGCAGTATCGTTGTTGCCTCGTTGACGAGTGTCCTGCTCGGCCCCGGGGCCGCCGCGCAGGCGCGCACGCCCACGTGGACACATGGCGCCACCTGCTACGAGGTCTTCGTCCGCTCCTTCGCCGACGCGGATGGTGACGGCATCGGCGACCTGCGTGGGCTGACGGCGCGACTGGACTACATCAACGATGGCAATCCGCATAGCCGGCACTCGCTCGGCGCGCGATGCATCTGGCTCATGCCCGTCGCCGCGTCGCCCAGCTACCACGGGTACGACGTGACGGACTACTACCGCGTCAATCCGCAGTACGGCAGCAACGCCGACTTCCAGCGCTTCATGTCGGCGGCGCACCGCCGTGGCATTCGCGTGCTGGTGGATCTCGTCCTCAACCACACCTCGGACCAGCATCCGCATTTCGTGGAGGCGCTCCACGATACCACGTCGCCGTACCGTGCCTGGTACCGCTGGTCGCCGACGAAGCCGGGCGAGCTGAATCCGTGGCGCCAGAGCAACTGGCACCGCTCGCCCATCCGCGACGAGTGGTACTACGCCTTCTTCTCCGACCACATGCCCGACCTGAACTACGCCACGCCGGCGGTGCGTGAGGAAGCGAAGCGGATCGCCCGCTTCTGGCTGGTCGAGATGAACGTGGACGGCTTCCGGCTCGATGCCGTGCCGTACCTGGTCGAGGAGCCCGGGCATCTCGTGCATTCGGCGGCCACGCACGCCCTGCTCCGCGAATTCGGCGCGTACGTCCGCCGCGTGAAGCCGTCTGCCTACACGGTCGGTGAAGTCTCCGACAGCACGGCGCCCATGCTCACCTACTATCCCGACCAGCTCGACGCCAACTTCGCGTTCGAGGTGGCGGACAGCATCATCCAGGGGGTGCGTCGCGGATCGGCGGCGGGCATCCTGCCCGCGGTGCTGCGCGTTCAGGACGCGGTGGCACCCGACCGGCTTGCGTTCTTCCTCGACAATCACGACCAGCCGCGCGTCATGAGCGACCTGGGTGGCGACCGCGGAAAGGCGCGCGTCGCCGCCTTCATCCTGCTCACGTTGCCGGGGATGCCGTTCGTGTACTACGGTGACGAGATCGGGATGTCGGGCACCAAGCCGGATGAGCGCCTGCGCACGCCGATGCAGTGGAGCTCCGCGCCGGGCAACGGCTTCACCAGTGGCCGCGCCTGGGAAGCGGCACAGCCGGACTCCCAGTCGGTCACGGTCGGTCAGCAGGACGCCGACAGCGCCTCGCTGCTCGCGCACTACCGTCGGTTGATTCATCTCCGCGCGACGACCCCGGCGCTCGGGAGCGGGCGACTGGTGCCGCTCCGGACGTCGGATGCTGCCGTCATGGCCTTCCTGCGGCGTGACGGTTCGCGCATCGCGCTGGCCATGGTGAATGTCGGCGACAGGCCGCTGTCTGGCGTCCAGCTCTCGTCGGCCCTCGCTTCGCTCCCGGCCGGCCACTGGCGGTTGCGATCGCTGCTCGGCGGCGAGGACGCCAGCGACCTCGTCGTGGACCGCGACGGACGCGTCAGCCACTACGTTCCCCTTCCCTCGCTCTCGCCGGAACGCGGCTACCTCTTCGAGCTGTCCCCGACGAAGATCCGATAGCCGTGTGCAGGAATCCCGATGCGCCCTGACGAGTCCAGGCGCGCGGTGTCGCGGGTGAACCAGTCGATGTAGGAGCCGGGCTGTCGGAGCCCGTCGTATCGCGCCGTCACCGCCGTGTCGCCGAAGTTGACGGCGACGACGACGCGGCTCGCGCCCCGGTTCCGGCTGAATGCGTACACTCGGCTGCCACCGTCGGTGGTCAGGCTCGCCTGCGCTCCGCCCCACGCGCCATTCGCCAGCGCTTCTTCGCCGTGCTTCAGCTCGAACATCGAGTGGTAGAACGGCGCCAGCGACGGGCCGTTCCAGTTCACGGTGTCCTTGTCGAAGAAGCGCAGGCGCTTCCGGTTGCTCACCTCCTGGCCCGTGTAGAGCAACGGCATTGACGACTGCATCGTCGCGGCGAGGACGAAGGCCGGGAACATGTTGGTGCCCATGCGCTCGAACTCCGTCCCGTTCCACGCGTTCTCGTCGTGATTGCTCGTGAAGTACATCCGGTACGCGTCGGGCGGGTAGGTCGCGCGTTGCTGCGCCAGGTACTGGTCGAGCGCCTCCGTCCCCTGCTTCCCCTGCGCGAGCTCGTTCAGCAGGTGATGGAACTCCCACCCGTAGCTCATGTCGAACGCGCTGTACAGCACGGGCGACTCCGCTTCAGCGAGCATGAAGATGTCGGGGCGCACCGCCGCGAGCTCTCGGCGCGCGTCGTTCCAGAAGTCCATCGGGACGCCAAGGGCCACGTCGCAGCGGAACCCGTCGATGTGCATGTTCTCGAGCCACCAGCGCATGTCGGCGATCATCTCGCGCCGCATGTCCGGGTTGTCGTAGTTCAACTCCGCCACGTCCGTCCAGTCGGTCTCGTGGCCCTCGTTGTCGCGCGCGTTGGAGATGGAGCCGTCCGGGCGCAGGACGTACCAGCCGCGGTGCTCGTAGACCCAGCGGTTGTCGAACGCGGTGTGGTTGGCCACCCAGTCGAGGATGACGTGCATGCCGAGCCGGTGCGCCTCGTCCACGACGCGCCTGAAGTCGTCGGCCGAACCGTATTCAGGGTTGATTGCGGTGTAATCGGCAATGGAGTACGGACTGCCGAGTGGTCCCTTGCGATTCACCTTGCCGATAGGCTGCACCGGCATGATCCACAGGATGTCCACCCCGAGCGCGCGCAGGCGCGGCAGGTGCCGCTGGAAGGCTGCGAAGGTCCCCTCGGGAGTGTACTGCCGGATGTTCACCTCGTAGATGTCTGCGGAGCGGCTCCATGCCGGCGGAACGCGCGCGGGAGCCGGACTGCTCTGGATGGGAGCGTGACAGGCCGCGAGCGCCAGCGTGGCAGCGAGAACGCGTAGTTGCCGTCGCATCCGGATGGGAAAAGAGGTGAGGCGCACAGTGGTTGTCGCGGGGAGTGAACGACATCGTCTGCTCGCCCAGGAAGTGGTGGACGAGCAGACGATGAAGGGCGAGATCCGATGATGCAGAAAGCCGAGGATCAGTATCCGGCGTTCTGCTTCAGGTTCGGGTTGGCCACCAGCTCAGTCGCCGGCAGCGGGAAGAGATCGTGGATGGCAGTGGTGGGCCGTCCGCCGAGGATGTTGCCCTTCCACTGCCACACGCCGTTCACGGAGAAGGTGTTGAAGCGGATCAGGTCCGTCCGTCGCTTGGCCTCCCAGTAGAGCTCCCTGGACCGTTCGGCCAGGATGAAGGGGAGATCGAGCTGCGAGTCGGAGATGTTGCCGCTCGCGTCACCGTAGGCGCGCTGCCGCAGCGCGTTGATGTAGCTCACGGCCTGCGCTCGCGAGCCACCGCCACCGCGCACCGTGGCCTCGGCGTAGATGAGGTATGCCTCGGCGAGGCGGAACACCGGGAAGTCCGTGTCCGCGAACCCGGGATCGGAGCCAGGCGTGCCATCCGACTTCACGTTCTGCCACTTGGTGGAGGGCAGCCCCTTGCCGAAGTCGAGCAGGTCCGTGACCGACGTCGTCTGCCCCTGGGTGTAGAAGAGCGCGCGCTTGTCGGGCGAGGCGGTGGGGGACGGGAAGAGCGAAACGAGCTCCTGGCGGGCGCGCAGCCCCCACCAGCCGCCGTCCATCCCTTCCGACTTCGCATCCATGCTGCCGCCGATGGACGCATGGATCAGGAAGCTGGTGCCGCCGTACGACTGGGTGCGCTTGCCGTCCTGGCCGATGGCCCAGATGATTTCGGGGGAGGTGTTGTTGTCGGCGAGGAACAGGTGGTGATAGTTGGGATCGAGCGTGTACGCTCCCGACGCGATGACCGCCTGGGCAGCGGCGAGCGCTTCGGCGTTGTGCGCGGTGCCCGTGTACGTCGCTGCATTCAGGTAGAGCGTGGCGAGCAGCATGTTGACCGCGCCCTGGTCAACGCGACCGTACTCCGCCTTGCCGGCCGGGGGCAGATCCCCCTTGATGGCGTTGAGCTCGGACTCGATGAAGGCATACACCTGCGCTCGCGTGGACTGCTGCGGCGGCGTCGACGTCAGCGCATCCGTTTCCTTGACGAGCGGGATGTCACCGAACAGGTCGATGCCGTGCCAGTAACTGTAGGCGCGGAGGAAGCGCGCTTCGGCGCGGTACTGGTGCACGTCGGCGAGCAGCTGCCCCGTCACCCCGCGCGCGGCGAGCTTGTCGTCCGTCGTCTGCCGCAGGAACTCGTTCGCGAGGGAGACCTGGAAGAAGATGCGGCTGTACATCGCGCCGAGAAACTGGTTGGACGATCCCCAGATCTGGGTGTTCAGCTCCTGGACGCCGGCGTCGTTCCATGCGATGACCGCCTCGTCGGTGGGCAGCTCCTCCATCTGCCAGTAGAGACGCAGATACTGCGAGAAGCCCTCGTCGATACCCTGGATGTCGGCGTTGCCGGCGGGACCACTCTGTCCTGAGACGGCGAGGCCCCCATATAGCTTGGCGAGGTACGCCTTGTAGGACGTCGCCTCGTTGAAGATGTTCGCGCTCGTGACGGTGCTCTGTGGCTCTGTCGTCACGTCGGTGCACGCCGGTATGACCGCGAGGAGCGCGAAGCCCGCGACGATCATACGTGTGCTGGGTCGGAGTGGCATTGCGATGCTCCTCAGAAGACGAGATTGGCGCCCATCACGAACGTGCGGGAGCGCGGATAGATGTTGTTGTCGATGCCGTTGATGCCGGCGGTGGGATCCACGCCGGAATAGTGCGTCGAGGTGAACACGTTCTGGATGGTCCCGAAGATCCGGGCCTGCCGCACGCCCCGCAGGGAGTGGAGCGTGTACCCCGCCGTGAGGTTGTCCATGCGGAGGAAGGAGGCGCTCTCGACGTACACGTCGGAGAAGTACTGCGGGTTCACGAAGCCGGTGGAGAGCACCGAGGCGTCGAGATTGGTGGGGCTGCTGCCGGTGAGGGCGCTGTAGTGCCCGAAGTTGGACGCCACGTTGTTGTAGACGTAGTTGCCGAGGTACGCGCGGAGCGTGGTGCTGAAGTCCGCGTTGCCATAGGTGATCAGCGACGTATGGCTCAGGATCCACTTCGGCGCCGGGTCGTGGAAGACGCGGCGGTCGCTCTGGTTGATGATGCCGTCCCCGTTCTGGTCCACGTACAGATCCTGCTCGTTGATCGTGCCGTCGTTGTTCACGTCGGCATAGAGAGGCTTGCCGCTCGCGTCGCGCTTCTGCTGGTAGACGAGGAAGGAGTTCACCGCGTAGCCCGGCTGCAGCACCTCGATGTTGCTGCCGACGCCGCCGGCGATACCGCCAGTGAGGATCTGCTCCCCACCCGTCCCCACCGCGTTGATCTGGAGCAGCTTGTTGGTGTTCGTCGCGGCGTTGAACGAGGCGTCCCACGCCAATCCGTGGTCGTGGCTCTCCAGCACCGCCACGTTGAGCCCGAGCTCGACGCCCTTGTTCTGCATGCTGCCGATGTTCGTCGTCAGGTAGTTCGAGAGGTTGGTGCCGGCGGCGACGGGTACGGTGAAGATCAGGTCCGTGGTCTTCTTGCTGTACACGTCAACCGTGCCGTTCACGCGATTGGCGAAGAATCCGTAGTCGAGGCCGACATTCGTGGAGGCGGTGCGCTCCCACCGGATGCCCGGGTCCGCGGCGCTGGGACGGATCGTCGTGATGAACGTGTTACCCAGCTGGACCTGCGCCTGCGGTCCACCGATGACGTAGTCACTGAAGGCGCGGTAGTTGGGGAACGCCTGGTTGCCATTCACCCCCCACGACGCGCGCAGCTTCAGCTCGGAGAGGCGCGAGAAGCCCTTCATGAATGGCTCCTCCGAGATGCGCCACGCGAACGCCGCCGCGGGGAAGATGCCCCACTGGTGCTCCGGCCCGAACTTCGACGACCCGTCACGCCGCACGCTCAGCGTGGCGAGGTAGCGATCCCTGATGGAATAGTTGGCGCGCCCGAAGAACGAAATCAGCTTGCTGTCGTCCACGAACACCGTCGTGCGCTCCGTCGTCGCCGTCGGCACGCCGTTGACGCCAAGCAGGTCCGACGAGAGACCCTGCGCGAACAGCGTCGGGTAGTCGCCGTGCTGGGCCTCGTAGGAGTAGCCCGCGGTGAGGTCCAGCGAGCTCGCCATCCAGCCGAGGCCGCGAAGATAGTTGCCGTACACGTCGAACAGCCCGTTGGTCTGCGTCGAGGTGCTGCGATTGAACGTGCCACCCAGTCCGTTCTCGAGCTGCCCCTGGTCAGTGCTCGGCGAGAAGGTGGTGTGATTCGCGTTCGCGACGTCGAATCCCGCGTCGGTCGTCACCGACAGCCCTTCGAGGAAGGGGAGCGAGTACTTGCCCTGCAGGTTGCCGATCCCGCGATAGGTGGTCGCCTCGTCCTGGATCAACGCGAGCTCACCAAGCGGGTTGTTCGGTCCGAGCGGATCGGGGTACTGATAGAAGCCGCCACCGGGCGCCATCACGGGGAGCGTCGGCGCGAACGCCGTCGCGTCGCCGATCACCCCGCTCGGCGTGAAGGCATCCTGAGTGCGGGCCCCCTTCACGTTCGCCTGCAGCGAGAGGCGGTTGTTCAGCAGGTGGTCGCTGTACGCCAGCGAGCTGGTAAGGCGCTTGACGTCGGTGCCATCCACTACGCCCTGCTGGTCGAGGTAGCCGAGCGAGAGCCGGTAGTTCATGTCCTGCCGGTTGCCGGAGAACGCGAGAGCGTGGTCCTGGCCGAACCCCGAACGCTGCACCAGGTCGCGCCAGTTGGTCGCGGCCGTGCCGAGCTTGCCCACGTTGGCCGGCGCGTACTTCGCCACCGCGGCGGCGTAGTCGGCGGGACCAAGGAGGTTGGGACCACCTGCCACGTGGGAGGAGGAGATGGACGTCGTGGCCGTCACGCCACTCGTGCCGGCGCCGGACTTCGTGGTGATCACGATGACGCCGTTGGCGCCGCGCGAGCCGTAGATCGCCGTCGCCGCCGCGTCCTTGAGCACCGTGACGCTGGCGATGTCTTCCGGATTGAGGAAGTTGAGCGGGTCGCGGCCGCCAGAGACACCACCGGTCTTCTGCAGTCCGTTGTCGCCGGTCGGGAGCGGGACGTTGTCCACCACGTAGAGCGGCTCGTTGCTGCTGGTCACCGACGTGCCCCCGCGGATGCGGATCGACACGCTGCCGCCCGGCTCGTTGCTCTCCACCACCTGTACGCCCGGCACCTTGCCCTCGATGAGCTGCTGCGGACTGACGATGCGTCCGGTGTTGAAGGTGCTGTCGGTCACCGTCCTGATGGAGCCAGTGAGGTTGCGTGCCTCCTGCGTGCCGTAGCCCACGACCACCACGCCGCTGAGCGCGATCGCCGACGCCTTGAGCTGGAAGTCGACCGTCGTCACCGCGCCCGCCGTAACGACGACGTCGCGGACCGAGTCGGCGCCGAAGCCGATGCGCAACGCGCGCACCGTGTAGCGGCCGGGCTGCACGACGATGCTGTACCGGCCGTCCGCGTGGGTGATCGCTCCCGCGCCGGTTCCCACGACTCGCACCTGCGCGCTGACGATGGGCAGTCCGCCATCGGCCGTCACGACACGACCAGAGATGGTGCCGGTCTGACCAAGGGCCGGGACCGCCGCCAGCAGCGTCGCGACCACGCTTCGAAATGCTGTTCGCAACATCGATGACTCCTGAAGTGAGAAGGCTCGCCAGCAACCAACCGCTATCCGAGGAGGAGCAGGAGACGATACATGCCGGCCGAGTGAGTCGTCGGCCGGCATGATCAGTGGTACAACCACTCTATGGCGGACCCGAATCGCCGGGCCCATGCGCTTTCGTTGTGTACGGCACCCGGTGCGACGACGAAACGGAGCTGCGATGCCGGGAGGCCGTTCGCCCGGAGCGCTCGCGCCACGTGGGTGTTGCCTTCGAGATACGCGCGCGGGTAGCTGACCTGCCTTCCGTTCGCGTCCAGCACGTCCGGGTCGGTATCGCGGCTCCGTTCCGCCGCGCCGACGTCGACGTAGAAGCGGACCGTCGGCGTCACGCCGCGCTCGACTTCGTCCACCAGGTGATTCCGCGACAGCCACGGTCCCCCTTCCTCGGCGAACCACACGGCCGTCGACATCGCCATGACTCGTCCGAACACATCGGGACGACGCAATCCGGCGTACAGGGCGATGAGGCCACCCATGCTGGAACCACCCACACCGGTGTGAGCCGGATCGGTGAGCGTGCGATATCGTGCATCGATCGCGGGCTTCAGCGTGTTCGCCAGGAAGTCCACGTACGCCGCACCCTCGCCGCCCTGCACCGGCCCTGCCCAGGACGTGGGCATCCAGTCATGCATGTGGCGATTCACCCACGGGCTGTATTCGTCCCACCGGCGGTCGCTGTTGTCGATGCCCACCACGATGACATTGGGCGACCGCCCTGCCGCGGCGAGGGAGTCCAGCGTCTCGTCCACCAGCCAGTCGCCGAAGGGGCCCGGAGCGAAGAGCTGCTGTCCGTCCTGCATGTAAAGGACGCCGTAGCGACGCGTGCCCTGGTCGTAGCCGTCCGGCAGGTAGACGCGGATGCGTCGCGCGCGGTTCCCGAGCTGCGGAATCGTCGTCGTGAACTCCTCGATGCGATGCAGCGCACGGGCGACCATCGCCGGCAGTGCGCGTGGCGTCGGAGGGGCCATCAGCATGCTACCGCGCGCCGCAGGTGCGCGACGTAACGCATGACCGCACGATCGAGACGCATGCCGGAGAGCGAGTGTCGGGGAAAAGGAGAGACTTGCGACCCAGCGCCAGCGCTTTAATTGTGTCCGCCGTACACGCTACGGTACGAGTTACGGCCGATGCCGTCAATAGCACCCGGTTGTGCAGGCACCCGGACCGTAGTGGCAAATGCACCGAGGCGTCCCACCATGCCCAAGCCAACGCTCAGCATCGAATTCCTCGGCGCCGCCGCCGAGGACTATCTGCCGCACCTCGCAGTGGATTGCGTCGTGTTCGGATTCCATGCGGGCCAGCTTCGCATCCTCCTCACCCACTGGCATGCGCGCCAGCGCTGGAGCCTTCCGGGAGGATTCGTGCGGCGCGACGAGTCGGTGGACAGCGCAGCGCATCGCGTGCTGCAGCTGCGGACGCGCCTCGACCACGTCTACCTGCAGCAGTACCATACGTTCGGCGGCCTTGACCGGCGCGACGAGGAGATCGAGCACATGCTCGATCACGAGGACGGGCGCCAGGCGGCTCGGGCGTGGATCAACGATCGCTTCGTATCCGTGGGTTATTATGCGCTCGTCGACTGGACAGAAGTGACGCCGACGCCGGACGGCGTTCTCACCGACGAGTGCCGGTGGTGGGACCTGGCGACGTGCCCGCCGCTGCTCTTCGATCACGACGCGATGGTTGCGCGCGCCCTCGCGACGCTTCGCTCACAGCTCGGGCACAGCCCCATCGGTCTCAACCTGTTCTCCGAGACCTTCACGCTGCCGGAGCTGCAGCGCCTGTACGAAGCGATCCTTGGCCGGCCCCTCGATCGCCGCAACTTCCAGAAGAGGATGCGCGAGCTCGGCATCCTCGAGCGCGTGGGAGAGCTGCGGGGCGCCGGTGTGCGGCGCGCGCCGTACCTGTATCGGTTCGACCGGCCGCGCTACGAGCAGGCGCTCCGCGAGGGTATCCTCCTGCGACGTTGACACCCCCAGACCATCTTCCGCTGAATGCCACTCCGAATCGCGCACCGCGGCATGCCTCGCCTGGCGACGGAAAACACGCTTCGGTCGTTCGCCCTCGCGCTCGATGCCGGAGCCGACGGCCTCGAGCTGGACGTCCACGCCACGCGAGATGGCGTGGTGGTGGTCCACCATGATCCAGCGCTTCCCGACGGAACGGTGATCGCCGCGTCGGCCGCGGCCGACGTCCTCGACAGGGAGATCACGCCGGGAGTGCGGGTGCCCACATTGGTGGAGCTCTGCGACATGGTCTGCGGGCGAGCGGAGTTGTTCGTGGAGGTGAAGGGCGAGGGAATCGAGTCGCTCGTGCTTGCGGCACTCCACGAATACGAGGGTGGGTACGCGATCCATAGCTTCGACCATGCGTTGATCGCGCGCATGCACGCCCTCGCCCCTGCACTGCGCCTCGGCGTCCTGTTCGAGGACCGCGCGCCGGATCTTCCCGCCTTGCTCGGGCGGACGGGAGCGCGCGACGTGTGGCCGCATGCGCCGCTGGTGACGCCGGCGCTGGTGACCCAGGCGCACGCGATGGGCGCGCGGGTGATTCCGTGGACCATCAATACATCCGTCGAGGCTCAGCGACTCGCCGCGCTCGGCGTGGATGCGCTGTGTGGGGATGACGTGCGGATGCTCGAGTAAATGAGAGCATCGGCGAGGACTTCGCACTTCGTACCACGTACCGAGACGTGGTGACTGTCCTCTGGCCGCAACCGTGACCAGGGCGTACCTTCGAAAACGTTACGCCCCTTCCTCAACCCTCTCCACGAGGACCGCCCGCCCGATGCGTCATACCGCCATCGCGCTCGCCGTCGGTCTGGTTGCGTGCGCGGGTCAGCAGAGCGCGGCTCCCGCGCCTGCTCCCGCCACCACGCCGACGACCGCTCGCAGTGCGACGTCCGACACCGCCACCTCGCGCACCGTCGCCATGGAAGGCGGACTCTCGGTGCCGAACGCGAATCCGTTCCCCAGCACCTATCATCCCTTCCCGTCGCGGCCCACGCTGATCCGCAACGTCACCATCCTCACCGCCGCAGGCCCCGCCATCCACGGTGGCAGCGTGCTCCTGCGCGACGGCAAGATCGCCGCGGTCGGCACGAACGTCATTGCGCCGTCCGATGCGGTGGTGCTCGACGGCACGGGCAAGTACGTCACGCCGGGGATCATCGACACGCACTCGCACATCGGTGCCGGCGGCGTCCCTGAGGACAACGGCGCCAACACCAACGACGTGAACGAGGCGACCAATCCCGTCACGGCGAACGTGTGGGTGGAGCATTCGGTGTGGCCCCAGGACCCGCAGTTCCCGCGTTCGCTCGCTGGCGGCGTGACGACGCTGCAGGTGCTCCCCGGGTCGGCGAACCTCATCGGCGGACGGAGCGTGGTGCTCAAGGTGGTGCCGAGCCGCACCGTGCAGGGGATGAAGTTCCCCGGTGCCAAGTACGGCCTCAAGATGGCGTGCGGCGAGAATCCGAAGCGCGTCTATCGCTCTCGAGGACCCTCGACGCGCATGGGCAACGTCGCCGGCTACCGCGCGGCGTGGATTCAGGCGGAGGCGTATCGTCGCCGCTGGGACAAGTGGAACGCCACGCACCAGGGCGACCCGCCCGCGCGCGACCTCGGACTCGAGACGCTCGCCGAAGTGCTGCGCGGCAACATTCTCGTCCACAACCATTGCTATCGGGCGGACGAGATGGCGCAGATGATCGACATCGCCAACGAGTTCGGCTACAAGATCCGCTCGTTCCACCACGGCGTGGAGGCGTACAAGATCGCCGACATCCTCGCGCGCGACTCCATCGGCGCATCGGTGTGGGCTGACTGGGGCGCGTTCAAGATGGAAGCGGTGGATGCCGTGCGCGGCAACATGGCGATGCTCGATCACGCCGGCGTGCGCACCATCATGCACTCCGACGACGCGTCGGGTGAGCAGCGGCTCAACCAGGAAGCGGCGAAGGCGATGGCCGAGGGTAATCGCATCGGCTTGCCGGTGACGGAGGATGAAGCGGTGAAGTGGATGACGATCAATCCGGCGTGGGCACTGGGCCTCGACGACAAGATCGGATCGATCGAGGTGGGCAAGAACGCCGACGTCGTGCTCTGGTCGGGCGATCCGTTCAGCGTCTACAGCCGCGCGGAGAAGGTGTGGATCGACGGCGCGATGATGTTCGACCGCCTCGACCCGGCGAACAAGTGGCGCACCGACTTCGAGCTCGGCTACGTGCCCGTCAACGATGGAGGAACCAAGTGATGCGCGCCCGTTACCTCGCAGCCGCCGCGCTGGTGCTGTCCGCCGCCGCGACGCAGGCGCAGACGATCGCCATCACCGGCGGAAAGGTCTATCCCATCAGCGGCCCGGTGATCGAGGGCGGCACGGTGCTGCTCCGAGATGGGAAGATCGTCGCTGTCGGACGTGATGTGTCCATTCCCGCGGATGCGCAGCGCATCGACGCCACGGGCAAGGTGGTGACGCCCGGTCTGGTGAACGCGGCCACGGAGCTCGGACTCACCGAGATCGGCGCCGTGGGCACGACGCGCGAGTACGGCGCGCCGAACAATGAGAACGGCATCGCGGCGGCATTCATGCCGTGGGAGGGGCTCAACCCGACGTCCATGCTGCTCGCGCCGGCGCGGGAGGCGGGCGTCACCACCGTGATGGTCGCTCCGGAGGGCGGCCTGGTCTCCGGACAGGCGGCCGTCGTGCACCTCGTCCCCGGCTCGGCGCGCGAGATGATCCTTCGTTCACCTGTGGGCATGGTCGCCACCCTCGGACCGGGCCGCGGCCAGAACGGCGGCTCGCGCGCCGAGACGATCATGAGGCTGCGAGAGGTGCTCGACGATGCGCGCACCTATCGCACCCACCGCACCGACTTCGACCGTGCGCAGCTTCGTCCGCTCTCGGCAAGCCGGCTCGATCTCGAGGCGCTGCTCCCCGTGCTCGACGGAAGGGTGCCGATGATCATCGAGGCGGAGAAGTCGAGTGACATCGAGGCCGCGATGACGCTGGCGAAGGACTTCGGCTTCCGGATGATCCTTGCCGGCGGCGCGGAAGCGTGGATGGTGGCCGACAAGCTCGCGGCGGCGAAGATCCCCGTGCTGACGGGCGCGATGAACAACATCCCGACGTCGTTCGCCACGCTCGGCCAGCGCCAGGAGAACGCCGGCCTGCTGCAGAAGGCGGGCGTCCAGGTGAGCGTGATCGGCAACGCGGGCGGCGGCGACGAAGAGGCGTTCAACGTCCGCAACATCCGCTTCGAGGCGGGCAACGCGGTGGCGTACGGGATGGATTGGGACGCCGCGTTGCGTGCCATTACCCTGACGCCGGCGGAGACGTTCGGCGTGGCCGACCGCGTCGGCTCACTCGCGCCGGGCCGCAGCGCCGACGTCGTGGTCTGGAGCGGCGACCCGCTCGAGTTCGCGACGGAGCCGGTGCACGTCTTCATCGCCGGCCGCGAAGTCACGCAGCCGTCGCGACAGGACCTGCTGGAGCAGCGGTACAAGACATTGCCGCCGAACTACCGGCAGCCGTAAGCTTCACGTCGCTGGATGATGTAACGCGCCCGGGATGACGAATCATCCCGGGCGCGTTTGCTATTCGTTGCACTTTGGGCTGGCCGCTCTAACGGGATGTCTCCGTGTCACAGGAACGTAGATCGGCGCAGATCTTCAACCTCGATCCTCGCAGCTCTCTCCGTGCGGGAGTTGGCTCGCTGCACGGGACATCCCGAGGCCGTTCCAAAAGGGATGACTGTCGGGGCGTAGGGAGAGCCTCGGTGTCCGGACGTCCCGAGGCCGGTCAGCGTCGATCTGCGTGGATCCGCGCCGATCTGCGCCCCAGCGACACGGAGCCATCCCGGCCGAGCGGTCAGCCGAGCCGCTAACGGGTCAGGCGCCCTGGCTTCCCTTCATCCCGGCGAGCTGCGCCTCGAGTCTCGCCACCTCGGCTTCGGCCGCCGCGAGATTGGCCGCCAACACGTTGTACCGCTCCACCTCGAGCTCACCACCGCCAGCGCGGGCACGGTAGACGGCGAAGCCGAGCGAGGCCGCCGCGGATTCGGCGCGCTGCTTCGCGCGGTGTGCTTCCAGGCGGATGCGACCCTCGTCGAGCGCACCCTGCGCCGCCTGTCCTGCCTTGTCCAGCTCGCGCTTCAACGAGTTCCAGATCGGCATGTCGTTCCTCCCGGTTGCTGCGGAATCGTACGGGTTCGCGTCGCCCAAAGTTGCACACGCCGGTCCACGACGCAAAGGCGCCCTCCGCTATGGCAGCGGAGGG
>DASTGQ010000592.1:0-7855 GCA_035718985.1 Gemmatimonadaceae bacterium | reverse complement strand
AGGTGACGATCGGCCGCCGCGAACTCGAAGCGCTTCCGATCGAGCCTCGAGAGTGCCAGCAGCGCATCTGTTCGCCCGGGCTGCGCCTTCACCAGCGCCAGGAGCACCGAGTCGGCACTCCCGATGCGGCCGACCCGCACGTACAGCGTGCCGAGCGCGCACCGTTCCGCCGCGCTCGGCCGCGGGACGCTCTCCAGCCGATGGATCTCGCGCATCGCCGCCGTCATCGTCCGTACCTCGCCGGTACGGCACGAATCAGTCGCGCGAGCCGCCTGGGCGAAGGCATGCCCCGGCACCATAGACAGCAATGCAGCGAAGGCGAGCCAGGATGCCGGGCGGATGTGCCGCCCGGCATCCGTCGACCTCATTGCGGATCCCACCACACGTGCACGAGCATGCCGGTCAGGCCCGGGTCGATGCCGCTCGCCGCCACGGCATCGGCGTTCGTGGACAGCTCACCGCCGGGCGTCAGGAAGCGCACGGGGATCTGCGGAAGCAGTGCGCCGGGCACGGGTGTCAGCGCTGGATAACCCGTGCGGCGCCAATCATCCCACGGCTGGTAGTTCATGAAGTTGATGATGTACTTCTGCGTGATGATGTCGCGCAGCGGATCGGATGACGACGCGAGCGACGGCACAGTCGCGAGATAGGCGGTCTGCGCCGCCGAGCTCACCCCGAGCTTCGCCATGTTCGCGCTGATCCCCGCACGGTATGCGGCGTCCGCGGCCGACGCTCCCGAAACGATCAACCGCGCTTCCGCCTCCATTTCCTTGGCCGAGGCGTAGCTCATCCACGTCAGCTTCGCATTGGGTGCGCTGAAGATCGGGTTGACGGAGGAGATGGTGGCCGTGTCCACCGCACCGCCGCCGTTCGGGTGCCCCACGTAGTCGCCGTTCTGGCGCGTTGGCGATGCCTGGAAGGGCAGGCGCGGATCGTTCGTGGACGTGAGCAGGTCCACGTAGTGCTTCGACATCTGCAGCCGCGTATCGACGAATGACTGGTAGAGCGGGTTGCGCTGGCCATTCGCGTCGAAGTACGCGAAGTTCGCGTCATCGGCGTTGCTCGTGAAGCCGCCCTGCAGCGCGACGAGCGCCGCCTGTGCGCGCGCCTGCTTGTTCTCGCCCGGCGCCGATGACACCGTCAGCTCGAGCTGCGCCTTCAGGGTGTTGGCGAGCTTGAGCCAGCGCGCCATGTTCCCGCCGTACAGCAGGTCGTCCGCACCCGGCACGTGGTTGCTCGGCTTCCCGAGGTCCGCGATCGCCGAGTCGAGGATGGCGAAGACGCCGGTGTAGATCTGCTGCTGCGTGTCGTATCCCGGATGCGGGTTGGAAGGATCCCACGCCTGCGAGAAGGGAGCGGAGCCCCACATGTTCGCCACGACCGAAAGATCCCAGGCGTAGAGCACGCGCGCGATGCCGGAGTAGGCATAGTCCCCGCTCGCGTCTGCCTGTGCGGCGAGGATGCGCGCGTTCCCCATGATCTGGTCGTAGGAGACGTTCCACAGCCGGTCGGCCTCGGATGGGAAGATCTCGTACTGCTCGATCTTCATGTTCGCCCGGGAACCGTTGTACGAGATCTGCTGCGTCCACTCGGCGCTCAGCGTCGAGGGCCAGCTCCCGATCACGGCGAGCGAGAACGTACCCTCGATTGCCGGAAGGATCAGGCTGTTTCCGACCTTCGTCGGCGAGTTGGGGTTGGTGTTGACGTCGAGGAAGTTGTTGCAGGCAGCGGCCGCGCAGAGCAGCGCACAGGTCGCGGCGCGTCGGCCCAGTCTGGAGAGCATCATTGTCGGCTCCTCCTAGAAGCTCGTACGCAGCCCGACCGCGATGCTCCGCGTCGTCGGCGTATTGAAGAAGTGGAATGCGGAACCGCCCGCGTTCTCCGATCCCACGGTGTTCCCCTCGGGATCGCCCGCGCTGAAGTTCGTGTGGGTGAACAGGTTGTGTCCCGTGACGTAGAGCGAGAGCGACTGCATCTTCGAGCGCGTGAGCAGCCGCGTGGGCACGGCCCAGGCGAGCGTCGCCTCGCGCAGTTTCACGTAGCTGCCGTCCTCCACCAGGTTCTCCTGGACCGACGTCGCGTAGGCCGTCCAGTAGGCACGGTCACGCAGCACCGCCTTGGTGTTCGGCTGCCCCGTGTTGACGTTCACGCCGGGGAACACGTACATGTCGTTCCGCTGCTCAGTGATCTTTGCCGTGCCCTGCGGAATCGTGTACCAGCCCTCGAAGTTCAGGATGTCGCCGCCACGCCGGATATCCACGAGCCCGGAGAGGCTGACGCTGTGGAAGGTGAACGTGCTCTGGATGTTCCCGATCCAGTCGGGCTGGATATTGCCCAGCGGCGACAGGGAACGACTCGGCAGCGGCATGCCGTTGTCGCCGACGAGGATCTGGCCGGCGTCGTTGCGCTGGTAGGCAAAGCCCCAAATCACGCCATAGCCTTCGTCCTTCATGATCCGGATCTGCGGATAGCTGTAGCCGGCGAGGTAGATGTTGGACACGCCGGGAGCCAGCGAGATCACGCTCGACCGGTTCTTCGACCAGTTGCCGCGGATGTTCCAGCTGGCGTTGGCGGTGCGAAGCGGGGTCCCGCTCAGCGAGACCTCGATGCCGCGATTCCGGAGATTGCCGGCGTTGCGGAGGATGCTCGTGAAGCCGGTTGCCGCGGAGGCCGGCACGGCGAAGATCTGGTCCCTCGTCACCTTGTCGTAGCCCGTGATCTCCGCGCTCGCGCGACTGTCGAAGAAGCGCATCTCGAGCCCCACCTCCTTCTCGGTCGTGAGCTCCGGCTTCAGGTCCGGATTGCCGAGGCTGCCACTCAGGAGGTAGCCGTTCACCCCGTTGAACGGCAGGCGGAACGACACCGGGCTGACGCTGTTCGGAAAGTCGGTGAAGCTGCCCTGGAAGTACGTCGTGTTGAGGCGGTAGGGCGGCGCCGCGTTTCCGACGCGGGCCCACGAGGCGCGGATCTTTCCGTAGTCGAGAACCCGGTTGTGGATCCCCAGCGCATCCGTGAAGACGTACCCGATGCTCGCCGCCGGATAGAAGTAGGAGTTCGCGCCCTTCGGCAGCGTGGAGCTCCAGTCGTTGCGGGCCGACCCCTGGAGGAAGAGGTAATTGTGGTAGCCCACCGACGCCTGTCCGTACATCCCGACGAGCCGCTGCTGCGTCGTCTGGTTCTGGCCGGTGACGGTGGTGAAGTTGGCGATGTTGTAGAAGTCGGGGATGTTGATGCCGCTGCCGCCCACGTACGTCGACCGCACGTCACTCGACGTGATGTTGTTCCCGATCAGGCCGGAGACGGTGATGCCCGGACGCGGCTCGATCTCGTTCAGGTTGAGCGTGAGATCGTTGTTGACGTTCGTGCGCGCGACTTTCTGATCCCACATGCTGCCGGTCGGCGTCTTCACCCACGGCTGCTGGTTGGTGTGGAAATTCCGCTGGTCGGTGTAGCTGTCCAGGCCGATCCGGTCGGCCAGCGAGAGGGACCGCGGGAGCATCAGGCTCAGGTACTGGCCCGCAACCAGACGCCCGACATCGCTTTCATAACCCTGGTTCCGGCTCAGCCAGAAGGCGTCGGCGCCGCTGGACCTCGGGAAGCCGTCGTCGAAGAATGGCTGCTGGCTGTTGTAGCTGATTGGCGCGAGCGAAAGCCAGCGCTGCGGGCCGAACCATCCGTCGTCCAGGTAATTGTTGCCGTCCTGCGTGTACATCGCGTTGGTCGCTGACGTCAGGTACTTGCCGACCGCCGTCGAGATGTTCGCGGTGAGCGACGTCCGGTTGAAGTCGCTGCCGGGCGCGATGCCCGTCTGGCCGGTGTGCGTGCCTCCGAGGAAGTACGAACCGGTCGCGAGGCTCCCCGAGATGTTGACAGAATTCTCCAGCAGCCGCCCGTTCTGGTAGTAGTCGCGCCTCGGGTCGAACGTGGGAATGCTCTTGACACCCAGCGCCTGGAGCACGCCGGGATCCACCGAGTCCCTCGCCGGCCCCCAGCTCAACAGGCTGACGGGATTGGTCCCCGGGTATCCCGGCTGCACGTACCCGCCGCGATCGAGCGGCAGCCCGTTGGTGAAGAATCCGTTCTGCCCGCCGAGGTACTTCGTCTGGTACTCGCCAAGGATGGGCGTCTCGGTGGACAGCCGCGACGAGATGCTCACCGTCGTGCTCCCGGAGCCCTTCTTCGTCGTGATGAGGATGACGCCGTTGGCCGCGCGCGAACCATACAGTGCGGTCGCCGCGGCGCCGCGCAGCACGGACACGTCCTCGATGGAATTCGGGTCGATGTCCACCGCGCGGCTCGTCATCTGTCCCCGGTCGAGGTTGAACGCACCGGAGACGTTGTTGTCCACGTCGTTGCTGATCGGGACCCCGTCGATGACGAAGAGCGGCTGGGAGTTGCCGAGGAAGGAGGACTCCCCGCGCAGAACGATCCGCGAGGCCGCGCCAGGCCGGCCGCCCGAACTCGTGATGCTCACGCCGGCCGTCTTGCCGGCGAGCGCATCGATGACGTTGGGAACAGGCGCCTGCGCGACTTCCGCACCGCTGACGCTCTGCACGGCGTATCCGAGGCTCCGCTCCTGGCGTTCCACGCCGAGCGCGGTGACGACGACGCCTTCGAGCGCCAGCGCGGCCTCATTGAGCGTGAAATCCTGCGTCATCGTACCGGCGGCGAGCGTGATCTGCCGCGACACCGGCTCATGCCCGAGCGACGTGACGCGCACGACGACCTGGCCGTGCGCCTGCGCGGCGGGGATCACGAGTCGGTACACGCCACCCGCGTTGGATCCGGTGGCGAGGCCGAGCTCACGGATGGTGACGCGCGCGCCATTGATCGGGACCTGCGCCTTGTTGCGGACCGTCCCGGTGAGGACAGTCTGCGCCGATGCCGCGATCGGTACGCCGACGAGGAGGAGAGCGTGCAAGAGCCAACGCCGGGGCGATCTCATGTGGGACTCCTGGGTGAACGAGGGTGCACGAGGCCGAAGGCGGACGTCGTGGGCGGTGAGCTATCGAACCGGGAGCGGAGCCGTCGGGCGCGCCGCACCAGCCTCGTGCGGAGCGGCACTTTCTTGCGTGGAGTGGTGCAGCGAGAGCCCCGTGGGGCGCGGGCGACCGGGACCTCGGGGTCGCATAAAGTATCCAACACCCCGTTCGCCGCAAGATGGTGCATATTTTATCCAATCCGGTGGCACCCGTCGTCCGGCCAGCAGTCCGCCGCGACGAAATCGTTCGACGGCGCCGCACAGATGACTTCGTTCGCGATCGTGCGGCGCAGGGCATTGCCGGCCACGGGGCGGCGCGTGCCCCGCGCACGACGCCGCTCCCTGCACGCAGGCGTCCCGCTACAGGATGTACCGCAGCGTGAGGTTGCCGTAGACCGTCGCGCTGTACGGTGCGGGGATGATGTAGCCGTCACCGGTGCCGCCGTACGGCGGCGTCGCCAGCCCGCGGTAGTTGGGGCCGACGAACAGGAAGCTGTAGACGGTGTTGCCGAGCAGGTTGTCGCCACCGACGAAGGCATCGATCGTCCAGCGGCGTGCGACCGTGCGCTGCACGCCGAGCTTGGCGCCGAGGAGGTCGTAGCCGCGCACCCAGGTGGAGTTGTCGAACGTAACCGGCACCCGGGTCACGTGCTGGTAGGTGCTGGTCAGGTACGCGCCCGCACGCATCCCGACGTCGAGTCCTGCGGTGATCGTGTTGCGCGGCACGCGCGGCACGGCGTTGCCCGAGAAATCGACAGTGTTGGCGTTGGCGTTCGCGTCGCTCATGAAATCGAGGAACGTCGCCTCGGTCCAGGCCCACGACAGCCACGGACGCACGCGTGTGACCGCCGCTGCGGGATCGTCCACGAGTCGGGCGGCGAGTGTGGCCTCGACGCCGCGGTTGCGCTGCTTCCCGGCATTCACCGTCGACGTCACCGAGCTCACCGTCTGCGTCACCAGCTTGTCGCTGTTCTCGAGGTCGAAGAGGCTTACCTGCGCGTCGAGGCGGTCGGCCAGCAGTGAGCCCTGCGCACCGACTTCGTACTGGACCGCCCGTTCCGGCTTGAGCCCGGTGACGACGACGCCGGTGTTGGTGACCACGTTGCTGAGGAGCGGCGGCGCGTAGCCGGTGCTCACGCTGGCGTAGACCGATCCGGCGCCGCCGAACGCCTTCGAGACCACGGCGCGCGGCGTCACGACGTTGTCGAACGTCATCACCTGCGTCGTCGTCGTGTCGAAGAGCTGTCCATTGCGCAGCAGGTTGTGGATCGCGAAGCGGTTCATGTTGAGGCTCGCGCCCGCGGTCACCGTCACCTGCGCCGGCAGGCCGACGCTCCACTCGGTGAACAGCGACCCGGTCGACGCCCAGTTTTCCTGCGCCGTGGGCCGCTCCGGGTACGGTGGCGCGGGCACGATGAACACGCCGTTCGACGCGAGGTTCGACCGCTGCAGGAACCCGCCGAGCGAGCCGCTGACGCTCGCCCCGCCCACCTGGCCCGTGTACCCGAACACCGAGCGCGCGCCACCGTTCACCTGCGTCACGTCGGTGAAGCCGTGCGCGAATGGCTGGTTCGACGAACGACCCGTGGCGAACACGGTCGTCTGGTTGCTGAAGTGCGAGCCGAAGCGGTAGTGATCGGTGACGCCGGCGATGAAGCTCGTGAGCGCGATGTGTGAATCATTGGCGAGGTACGCCGCGTTGCTCAGCGGCTGCCGTCCATAGAACGGAACGCTGTCGATCTCGCCCGCCAGCTCCTCGAACGATCGGTTGTAGGAGAAGTACGCCGAGAGCGTCTGGCGGTCGCCGAGGCTCAGGTCTCCCGTCGCATGCACGAATTCCTTCTGCGACGCGCTGTGCGGACGGAAGGCGCCGTACTCCTGGTGACCGTACTCCACGATCGCGTCGGAAGCCTCCGTCGCCGTCTCGAGGCTGGTCGTCGTCCGGAGCAGGCCGTGGCTCCCCGACTGCACCTGCTGGACGATGCTCGTCCGGTCCGGCACGGGTCGCACCGTCTGGAAGAGGACCGTGCCGCCGATGAAGCTGCCGTACTGGCTCGACGCCGGTCCCTTGATCACGTCGGCCCGCGCCAGTCGCGCATAATCGACGTCGTCGAGGATCGTGGTTCCCGTCGCATCGGTGATCGGGATGTCGTTCAGCAACACCTGGTACCCGAGCCCGTTGGCGTTCGGGCTGTTCCCACTCGTGCTCGGGTAATAGCCCCGCATGGTGATGCGCGCTCCGCCGAATGGCGTGCGCGTCTGCATGAACACGCCTGGTACGGTGTTGATCGCGTTCTGCAGCGCCACGCCCCCCGCGCGCTGGAGGTCCGCCTCCGTCAGCGTAGCCACGGACGGCGCGTTGCGAGTCGCCACGACGTGCATTCCCGGCAGTTCCACGTGAGATGGCTCCAGGCGGATCGTCAGCGGCTCGCTGTCGGTCACCGCGAGCTGGAGTGTCGCGTAGCCCACCCCGGTGACCGTCAGGTGGGTGACCGCCGATGGGGAGACGATCGTGAATGCGCCCGCTTCGTTGGTGAGCGTGCCGGTCGTCGTCCCGGTAACAATGACGGAGGCGCCCACTACCGGCGCACCCGTCTGGCGGTCGATGACGGTACCGCGGACGGTCGTTGCCTGGGCAGCGACGACACGCGGGGTCGCGGCGATCGAGAGGGCGACGGCGGCGGTCGCGAACACGGCGAACGGCGTGGACAGCCTGTGCATGCGTGAGGGTGCCTGGTGGTGGGGAGGCGGGACTGGTGCTGCGAAAGCGGGTGACGAGTCCTGCGGACGCCTGCTCGCGTGGTCCGGACGGAGGATGCTTCGCGAAGCCCGCCCGCCAGGGTCCTGCGAGGCTGACGGTCGTCTTCGGCGAAG
>DASTGQ010000591.1:0-2406 GCA_035718985.1 Gemmatimonadaceae bacterium | reverse complement strand
GTGCGTCTCCGCCGTCGGCCCCACGACCCCGACGGGCAACCCGGACGAGTTCTCGTTCTACTCGAACTTCGGCCGCTCCGCAGTCAGCGTCGCGGGCCCCGGCGGCAACGGCGGTTCGGTGGTTTCGGCGTGGCCTTATGGTCTCAGCAACTGGTCCTATGTCTGGTCGTACTGCGCCAAGCAGCGCCTCGTCTTCGATGCGAGCGGCAACATTCTGGGGTACGCCGGCTGCCAGGCGGGCAATCGCGTGACGGGATACGCCGGCACCAGCCAGGCCACGCCGCACGTCGCCGGCCTCGCCGCCCTGCTCGTCGCCGAGAACGGCCACGGCAAGCCGCAGCTCATCAAGAACGCCATCCAGAACTCCGCCGACGACCTCGGCCAGCCCGGCACCGACCCCTACTACGGCCGCGGCCGCATCAACGTCGCCAAGGCGCTGGGACTGTAGGACCGGAGGACCGAAAGACCGAAGGATCGAATGACCGAATGACCGGAAGGGCACACCGACCATGGTTCGGTGTGCCCTTCGCAGTTCCGGTCCATCGGTCCATCGGTCCATCGGTCCTCCGGTCCTCCGTCCTACGTCCTCGCCACCGCGTCCCGCACTCCATAGAACGCCTGCGCCAGGCGGCCGATCGACCGGTTGTAGTACAGGATCAGCAGCACGCCCAGCGCCGCCACGGCGAGCACCGAGGCGTGCAGTCCGCCGCCCAGTCCCGCCCACGTGAGCCCAACCGCGAGCGCCAGCGCACACGCCAGGTGGCCCACCACCGTGTACGCGTTCGCCGGCACGAGCTCCATCGGCTGCGCGAAGTTCCGTCGCGCCACCCGCGCCGCCTTGGCGAACAGCGGGAAGCCGGCGAGTCCGAGCAGCGCGTAGGCCGGCAGCGTGCCCGCCACCACGAAGGCCACCAGCGCGAGCCCCGCCGCACCGGCGATCAGCGGATACCACTTGCTCGCGCGCTCCAGCCCGAGCCGCACCACCGCCGTCCGCTTGGAGACCTCGCCGTCGCTCGTGGAGTCCTGGAAGCCGTTGATGAACAGGATGAGCGCGACCAGCACCGAGATGGGAATGGAGGCAGCCAGCGCCATCAGCGGTACGCTTCCCTGCTGCACGTACGAGCTTCCGCACACGATGCCCACGCCGAACGCCAGCGCCACGGCCAGCTCGCCGAGCCCGCGGTTGGCCAGCCTGAAGGGCGCGCCCGTGTACACGAACCCGATGAACAATCCGGCCAGCCCGAAGAGCAGCACCGCCGGCCGGCCGGCGAGCGCGAAGTACACGCCGATCGCCGAGCTCACCGTCCCGAACGCGAGCATGGCGACCAGCAGCTCGGCGCGCGTCGCCAGCCCGCGCTGCAGCACGCGCGACCCGCCGGTGAAGCCGAGGATCGCCGTCCGGTTGCGGTCGTCCGCGCCACTCACCTGGTCGTCGAGGTCGTTCTTGATGTTGGTGCACGCCTGCAGGCACACCGCGGCGATCACCGTGAGCAGTCCCCACCCCCATTGCACCGCGCCCGTCACGGCGAACGACGCCGCCACGCCCACCGCCACCGATGCCGCACTGATCGTGAGCGTCGGCCAGCGCACGATCTCCTTCCACACACCGAGCCGGCGCTTCAGCAGGGCCATGTCACTGAGCTGCATCCCCTCGGTGCCGAAGTCCAGGATCGAGGGCGGTCGTCCGGCCACGATCTCGCCGAACACGCGGTGCTTCATGAATCGCGGGGTCACGCGCACGAACGCCAGCAGGTCGGTCTGCCCCACCGAGTCGAGGTACTGCACGATGGACGACGTCCGCATCGTCGCCAGCTTCGCACGCTCACGCTCGGCGGGATCCTTCACCACTTCTGCGCGGCCGGTCACTTCCATCTCCCAGCTCGTGTGCTCCTCGCCCGTGGGCGATTCGTGCATGAGTAGCGCGATCTCGGGACGCGTGGTGACTTCGCGGATCTTCGGGTCCGACTTCATCGACGCGAGATACACGATCGGGCGCGCCGTCTCGTCGTCCGGCAGCCAGGCGCCAGGGTGCATCATGCGCACACGCACCTCCTCGCCGGCGTGCGTCCCGACGGCGACGCGCTTCGCATTGAGCAGCGCATCGCGGATGCGACGACGCGACTCCTCGACGTGGGTGGGCTGCGGAGCAGCGGGTACGGAAGCTGGCTCGGTCATGGCGATAGACTGGTTTGGGGGCACGAGAAAGATAGTAGGTGAGTAGGTGGGTAGGTGGGTAGGTGGGTAGGTGAGGACGGATAAGGATGAGGGGTGATCGGCAAAGCCGATCACCCCTTTCCGAATTCCACTCACCTTCTCACCTGCCCACCTACCCACCTACTCAGTTAGAACGCCACCACTCCCTCGATCATCACACCCTTGAACTGGCCACCGTTCCGGATGTCGGTC
>DASTGQ010000590.1:0-5716 GCA_035718985.1 Gemmatimonadaceae bacterium | reverse complement strand
CGCCCCGATGATGGTGAAGACGACCGGCACGAGCGAGTAGAGCAGCGTGATGCGAAGGAGTGGCGTCATTCAGCCGGAGAGAGCGCATGGCCGTGCGCGGCGGCCTCCCGCAGCAACTCCCACGCTCGCGCCACGTGCCGCGCTTCGGTCCGGATGTTCCCGATCGCGAGCCTGAGCACGAAGGCCCCGTTCAACCGGGTGTGGGACAGGTAGACCTCGCCGCTCTCGTTCACGCGCTGCAGGATCTCGGCGTTCGCGCGGTCGCGTTCCGGCTCGCTCAGCCCTGATGGCGCGTAGCGGAAGCAGACGAGCGAGAATGGCACCGGCGCGCTGAGCTCCCAGTCGGCATCGCTCGCCACCCAGTGCTCGAACGTCCGCGCCAACTCGCAGTGCCGCTCGATGCGCGCCGCCAGCCCCTCGGCGCCGAAGGCGCGGATCACCATCCACAGCTTGAGCGCGCGGAACCGGCGGCCGAGCTGCACACCGTAGTCCATCAGGTTCACCACGTCGTCCTGCTCGCGCGTGACGAGATACTCGGGCACGAGCGAGAAGGCGCGTTTCAGGACGTCGGGCCGCCGCGTGTAGAACGCCGAGCAGTCGATGGGCGTGAAGAGCCACTTGTGCGGGTTCACCACGAGCGAGTCGGCGCGCTCGACGCCGCGCAGCACGTGGCGGTATTCCGGCGACACCGCCGCCACGCCGCCGTACGACGCATCCACGTGCAGCCACATCTCCTCGATCCCGCAGATCCCGGCGATGTCCGGCACCGGGTCGATGCTCGTCGTGCTCGTCGTTCCAACGGTGGCCACGCAGGCGATGGGCAGCATTCCCGCTGCGCGATCCCGGGCAATGGCTGAGACGAGCGCCTCGGGCCGCATCCGGAATTCCGCGTCGCTCGGGATCTTCACCACGTTGTCCAGCCCGAAGCCGAGCGCGAGCGCCCCCTTGTCCACCGAGGAATGCGCATGTTCGGAGCAGTACACGCGCAGCACCGGGAGGTCGGACCGCCCCGCCATGCCGCGCGCACGGATCGCCAGCTCCGGCTTCGCCTCGCGCGCCGCGGCGAGGGCGAGCATCGTGGAGATGGACGCCGTGTCGTTGATGATCCCGAACCATCCGTCGCCCATGCCGAGCAGCTGACGCAGCCAGTCCATCGTCACCTGCTCCAGCTCCGTCGCTGCCGGCGACGTCTTCCACAGCATCGCGTTCACGTCGAGCGCCGCGATGAGCAGCTCGGCGAGGATGCCGGGAATGGACGACGAGATGGAGAAGTAGGCGAAGAAGCCGGGATGGTTCCAGTGCGTGATTCCGGGGAGGATCTTCTGCTCGAAGTCGGCGACGATGCGCTCGAGCGACTCGCCGCTCCGTGGCGGCGCAGCGGGCAGCGACGCGCGAATGTCTCCCGGCTTGACCGGCGACACGACTGGAAAGCGCTCCGGATGCTCGAGATACCCGGCGATCCAGCCGAGCAGCCTCTCGCCATGCGCGAGAAGCTCGGAGGTGGGCAGGTCGCCGGTCATCTCCATCGGAAGATTCTCAACGCCACGCCGAACGTCACGACCAGCCACGCGGCAACGATCCCGAGCGACGGCAGCACCGTCGCCCAGCCCGCTCCCTGCAGCATCGTCGCGCGCAGTGCGTTGATGCACGCGGTGAGCGGCAGCGCCTGGATCACCGGTTGCGCCGCTTTCGGGAAGTTGGTCGAGGAGAAGAACACCCCCGACAGCACCCACATCGGCATCATCGTCAGGTTCATCAGTCCCGACACGCCTTCCATCGTGCGGGCCCGGGAGGCGATGAGCAGCCCGAGACCGCCGAACGCCAGCGCCGACACCAGCGACACGACGAACAGCTGCAGCCACGAGCCGCGCACCGGCACGTCGAACAGCCAGGCCGCCGCGCCGACGAGCACGGCGATCTCGAGGATGAGGAAGACGAACCGCGAGAACAGGAACGACGCGAGGTACTGCGAGCGCCGCATCGGCGTGGAGACGAGCCGCTTGAGCAGGTTCTTTCGCCGCGCTTCGACGATGGCGAAGCCCAGCCCCCAGATCCCGCCGCCCATGATGTTCATGCCGAGCAGGCCCGGCACCACGAAGTCGATGTAGCGTGAGCCCTTCTCGCTCACGTGCGCCTCCGAGACAGCGACCGGATCGCGCCGTCCAGCGGCACGCTGCAACGCGTCGTCGGTGAGGAAGCGCGCCGACCGGCCTTCGGGGCGCGTGTCATCGAACCGGTAGCGCACCCCGCCGCTTTCAGCGGGCTCGGCCACCAGCGCCACCTCGCCGGTACGCAGCGCTCGCGCGGCGGCGGAGTCGTTCATGCGCTCCACCTTCAGTCCCTTCGCCGAGTCGAGCCGCGCGGCGAGCGTGTCGCCGGCGGGCGTGCCGCCCACCACGGCGATCTTCACGACGTCGGCCGGCTTGTTCCGGAAGGCGATCCCCAGCCCGAGCGCAAGGATCACCGGGAACGCGAACGTCCAGAAGACCGCCTCCGGCTCGCGCCTGAACTCCCGGAAGCGCACCAGCGTGAGCTGCACCAGCGAGCGCTGATACCATGGCCGATGGGGCGACGTGGGCTCGTGCATCATCGGGGCGCGCGGCTGTTCCTTCACGACGTCAGGCATCACGGAGCTGCCTCCCGGTGAGCGAGACGAAGACGTCTTCCAGCGTGGCCGAATGCGTCGTCAGCTCTTCCAGTCGAAGTCCACGCCCTGAAAGCTCGGTCAGCAACGCCGGTACGGCGCGCGCCAGGCCGATCACCTCCATCGACCACCGGCCGTCATGCACTCGCGCCGCGCGGACGCCATCGAGCCGCTGCAGTGTCTCCGCCGTCAGCGCGTCCGTGCGTCCATCCGCGAGCGTGAACTCCACCACATGCTCGGCGCCCAGCGAGGCGATCAGCTCCCGCGGCGTGCCGAGCGCGATCACGTGGCCGTGATCCACGATCGCCACGCGGTCACACAGCTTCTCCGCTTCGTCCATGTAGTGTGTCGTGAGCACGATGCTCCGTCCGCTCGCCCGGAGCTCGACGATGAGATCCCAGAGCTGCCGGCGCGACTGCGGATCCAGGCCCGTGGTCGGCTCGTCGAGGAAGAGCAGCTCCGGGTCGCCGACGATGGCGCAGGCGAGCGCGAGTCGCTGCTTCTGTCCGCCGCTCAGCTTCCCGACGCGTCCCTTGCGCTTCTCGCCGAGCTGCACGACGTCGATCACCTCGTCCACGCTCCGCCCGCGCTCGTAGAAGCTGCGGAAGAGCGTCACCGTCTCTTCCACCGTCAGCTTCTCGGCGAGCTGCGTTTCCTGGAGCTGGATGCCGAGCCGTTCGCGGAGCGCGCGTTCGTCGCTCTGCCAGCGGCGGCCGAGCACTTCCACGTCGCCCGCGTCGGGCTCGGTGAGGCCCTCGCAGATCTCGATCGTCGTCGTCTTTCCCGCCCCGTTGGGACCGAGGAGACCGAAGCATTCTCCGCGCGCCACCGTGAGGTCGAGCCCATCCACGGCGACGACGTCGCCATAGGCCTTTCGCAGGCCCGCGACGCGCAGCGCCGGTACCGCTGTCGTGCTGGGGGAGATCATCGATCAAAACTCTCCAACAGTTATCGCGACAGCAACAGCGATGGGAACGGATCGTCCCCGGGCGCATGGAGGCTGACGAGAGAATCCGGCCCTGTCCGGCCGTTCATCCGGCCGCGTCCGCTCCTTCCGCTTGTGCTGAGGTCTCCGCGAACCACTCTCGCCCCGTCTCGAGCATCGAGCGGATCCGTGTCGCGTCGCGGCAGGCGACCGCTTCCTTGAGCTCGCGCAGTCGCGCCTCGAATGACGTGAGCGCCTCGGTGATCGCGCTGGCGTTGTCGGTGGCGATCGCCGTCCACATCGCCGTTGAGCTTCCCGCGAGCCGGGTCATGTCGCGTCCCCCGGATCCGAGTGCGCTGCGCGGGAGGCCGGCCTCATGCAGTGTTCTCGCCAGCGCGCTGGCCACGATGTGGGGCAGGTGGCTGCACCACGCCATCTCGACGTCATGCACCTCGGCGCTCATCGCCTCCGTGCGCGCGTGGAGGTGGTGCCAGAGCTGCTCCGCCATCCGCAGTGCAGCCGGCGCGGTGCTGGGTGTAGGGCAGAGGAAGACTCGTGCGCTCTCGAACAGCGACGCTCGCGCCGCACCCCATCCGGAGCGGTGACTGCCCGCGAGCGGGTGCGCGCCCACGAATCGCTCGCCAACGCCCGCCGCCTCGGCGCACGCCACCACGCTGCGCTTCGTGCTCGCGAGATCCATCAGCAGGCGAGCCTTCGTCGCCCGGCGCGCGAGCAGTGGCATCGCGAGACAGGTGGCATCCACGGGGAGGGCCAGGACAACGACGTCCGCCTCCTCCAGCCCGCCCAGGTCGCGGCCCAGTGCGGCGGACACGATGCCGTCGCGCATTGCCTGCTCCACGTGGTCGGCATTGCGGTCATAGGCGACCACGCGCGCACCGCGACCAGCCACGGCGCGCGCGAGCGACCCACCCATGAGGCCGAGCCCCATGATGGCGATCGTCGAGTCGGCGATCACGTGGCGTCGCCTCCTTCCTGCACGCGCCGCGACATCCCGACGATGTGCCAGAAGATCTCGCGCGTCTCCTCCTGCGGCACGCCGAGCTCGCGCGCCGCGGTCACCGCGCGCCTGATCACTTCTGCTTCCCGCGCCGCGTCGAGGATGGGCCGTCCGGCCTCACGCTTGATCGCCCCCGTGCGTCGGCCGATCTCCAGCCGTTCGGCGAGCAGCTCGACGATGCGCCGGTCGAGCTGCTCGATGTCACGACGGAGCTGCGCCAGCTCGCTGGTGACATCCTTGCCGCCCTTGTGCTCGCTCATGCCGCGGTACCAGTCAGTGCGTCAGCCCGGCGAGGCGCGTTCGTCCCCGCAGCCATGCTCCGTCCCGCCGCCACGGCGAAGGCGCCAAGTCGCTCCATGAGCGACGCGAAGGCCGGTGGGGCGAGCGACTGGTCGCCGTCCGAGAGCGCGCACTCCGGATTCGGGTGCACCTCGATGATCAGGCCGTCGGCGCCCGCGGCGATGCCGGCGAAGGCGAGTGGCGCCACCAGCTCGGCGTCGCCGCCGGCGTGGCTGGGGTCGATGATCACCGGAAGGTGCGTCTCCCGCTTCAGCACCGGCACAGCCGACACGTCGAGCGTGTTGCGCGTCGCCCGCTCGAACGTGCGGATGCCGCGCTCGCACAGCACCACGTTCGAGTTACCGTGTGCCATGATGTACTCGGCCGCCATCAGCAACTCGGTAATGGTGGCCGAGAGGCCGCGCTTGAGCAGCACCGGCCGTTGCACGCGTCCGAGCTCGGCGAGGAGGGCGAAGTTCTGCATGTTGCGCGCACCCACCTGCAGCATGTCGGCATGCTCTGCCACGAGGTCCACGTCGCGCGTGTCGAGCACTTCGGTCACCACGGGGAGGCCGTGCGTCGCCCGCACCTCGGCGAGCATGACCAGCGCCTCGCGTCCCAGCCCTTGGAAGCTGTACGGGGACGAGCGCGGCTTGAACGCGCCGCCACGCAGCACCGTGGCGCCCGCGTCGCGCACCGCAGCCGCGGTGTCATGGAGCATCTCGCGCCCTTCCACCGAACAGGGACCCGCGATGACCGTGATCGATGCGCCACCGATGGTGGCGTGATCGCCGACGCGCACGACGGTGCGGTTCACGCTGAACTCGCGCGACGCGCGCTTGTACGGCTT
>DASTGQ010000589.1:0-2168 GCA_035718985.1 Gemmatimonadaceae bacterium | reverse complement strand
GTAGGGCGTGCCGGCGACGTAGGTGACGTCGCGCGCCTCGAAGTCCATGCACAGGTTGTTGGTGGGGACGTAGAACAATCCGGTGGCGGGCGAGAAGGCGGCGGGCTGCTGGTTCTTTCCGCCCTCGAGGCTCGGGCAGATGTTCGTCACCTTCGCGCCCTGGTCGGTCGCCTTGCCGGCGGCGATCACGGGGCGGCCGGTCTTGAGGTCGACACCGGTGGACCAGTTCATCGGCACGTACGGCTTCGCGAGCAGCACCTCGCCGGTGCCGCGGTCCATCGTGTACGCGAAGCCGTTGCGGTCGAAGTGCACGAGCGCCTTGCGCGTCTTCCCGTTCACCGGCAGGTCGACGAGGATGTTCTCGTTGACGGCGTCGTAGTCCCAGACGTCGTGCGGCGTGGGCTGGAACGCCCACACCATCTCGCCGCTGTCGAGGTCGCGCGCGATGATGGCGGCGCTCCACTTGTTGTCGCCGGGCCGCTGGCGGCCGTTCCACGGCCCGGGGTTCGACGTACCGTGATAGACGAGGTTGAGTGCAGGATCGTAGGAAAGCCAGCCCCACACCGCGGCGCCGCCCGTCTTCCAGGTGTCGGCGGACCAGCTCGTGGCGCCCTGGTTGGGCGACTTGTCGGTGCCCCCATAGAACGGCTTGAAGCGCGCGCCGACCTTGATGTCGGCATCGGGACCGATGTTGTACGCTCTCCATACCTCCTTCCCTGTGTTCTCGTCGATCGCCGCGATCCAGCCGCGCACGCCCATCTCGCCGCCGCTCGACCCGACGATGACTTTCCCCTTTGCCACGAGCGGCGCCATCGTCATCGTCTCGCCGCGTGACATGTCGGCCATCTTCGTGCGCCAGAGCACGTTCCCGCTGGCCACGTCCACGGCGATGGTGTGTCCGTCGAGGAGGTTGTAGAAGATCTTCCCGTTGTCGAACGCCGCGCCGCGATTCACCACGTCGCAGCAGGCGATGCCGACAGCGACCTGCGAGTTCTCCGGCCGCACCTTCCAGCGCAACGGCTGACCTTCCTTCGTCAGGTCGAGCGCGTAGCTCACGTTCGGGTAGGGCGTGACGAGGTACATCGTGTTGTCCACGACCAGCGGCTGTCCTTCGTGGCCACGCAGCACGCCGGTGGAGAAGGTCCACGCCGCGTGCAGGTTCTTCGCGTTGGCAGGCGTGACCTGATCGAGCTCGCTGTAGCGCGACGCGGCATAGTCGCCGGCGGGAAGGCGCCATTCGCCCGCCGCACCCGCGTGCGGCGCGGCGATGCTGGTGCCGGCGACGGTTCTCGCCGCGGTGGAATCACCGGCGGCTCCGTTGTCCGGTCGTGAACAGGCGGTCATCGCCACGAGGGCGGCGGCGAGACGGAGCAGGTTACGCGCGTCGTGCATGTCGTTCCCCGGGCTGGGCAGAGTGGGGCGAAGCTAAAGTCGGCGCCGGCGGCCGGATAGAGCGAGCATGGATGGGCCCGTCACCCTTCCCCTCACCCGACGCTGGAGGCAGCACCATATTCCCGTTGCCATGCGCGAGCCGTCGTCGCTCCAGAGTCGGGCTCTCGCCGAGCGCTACGCGATCGATCGTGAGCTCGGCCACGGCGGCATGGCCACGGTATACCTCGCCACCGAGCGGAAGCACCACCGGCAGGTGGCGATCAAGATGCTCCACGCCGACGTGGCGGTGTCCGTGGGAGCCGAACGGTTCCTGCGCGAGATCCGCATTCTCGCGGGTCTCGCGCACCCGCACATCGTGCCGCTCATCGATTCCGGCGACGCCGAGGGCGTACCCTACTGGGTATCGCCCTTCGTGCCGGGTGGATCGCTGCGCGACCGACTGGAGCGCGAGCATCGTATCGCCATCACCGACGCGATCGCCATCGCACGCGAGGTGGCGATGGCGCTCGACTACGCGCACCGCAATGGCGTCGTGCATCGCGACGTGAAGCCGGAGAACATCCTCTTCGCCGATGGGCACGCCGTGCTCGCCGACTTCGGCGTGGCGCGCCTCTCCACGGTGACGGAAGGCGACGTGGTGACCGAGGCGGGAATGGCGCTCGGCACGCCGGCATACATGAGCCCGGAGCAGGCAAGCGGGGACTCGCTCGGCGCGCCGAGCGACGTGTACAGCCTGGCGTGCGTGGTGTACGAGATGATAGCGGGAGAGCCGCCGC
>DASTGQ010000588.1:0-2105 GCA_035718985.1 Gemmatimonadaceae bacterium | reverse complement strand
GGACAGCGGGTGCGCGATGGAGCGACGACATGTTGGCCTCCGGATGTCAGGTCATCTGTGCGAAGGTGGGAAGTGCCGGGTAGTCGAGGGGGACCATCGTCCTGATGTCGTTACGAGTCGTCTGCGCGACCTCGTGAAGGTCGTCCCTCAGCGAATGTTCACTCCCAGGCCGGCTGGCGCCGTCGGCGATCGCCCGACAGCTCGAACGCCAGCCTTCGTGCACGGACCGCTCGGCCAGCCCTCGCCCAGGATCTCACGCACCGCCGCAGCGGACCACCGATTGACATAGGGGCAGGGGGTATATAGTTTGATACCCAGTAGGGGTATCGAAAAAGAACTCTCGCACGATGGGCCGGGCCGCCGCGAGCGGCCTGCACCCACGAGGAGACTGACCCATGACCCGCACTACCCTCAAGATCGACGGCATGAGCTGCGGCCACTGCGTGGCCAGCGTGAAGAAGGCGCTCGAGCGCCTCGATGGCGTCAGGGTCGAGCACGTCGCCGTCGGCGCTGCCACGGTCGCATACGACCCTGAGCTCGCGTCGCCGGCGAAGATCGCCGAGGCCGTCAGCGACGCAGGATACACAGCGACCCCCTCGGCCTGACCACGGACCTCCGCTGGAGGAGGGAACGATGATCAACGGAACGGACTGGCTGGCGATCCTCGCCGGGCTCGCCGGCATCGCCTGGGTGAACTGGTACTTCTTCATCGCCGGACGCTCGCCGGCAGTGGCCGCGGGCGCGGCCATCGGGGGAGTCGGCGTCCAGGAGCAGGTCATCACGGTGGACGGGGGCTACAGCCCGGCCGTGGTGAAGGTGAAGACGGGCCGCCCCGTGCGCCTCGTCTTCGACCGGCGCGACACGGGTAGCTGCTCGGAGGAGGTGGTCCTTCCCGACTTCGGGCTGCGCCGCTTCCTCCCCACCGGGCAGAAGACCGTCGTCGAGGTCACGCCACCAAAGGCGGGCCGCTACGACTTCACCTGCGGCATGAGCATGCTCCACGGTGCGCTCATCGCCGAGGATTGAGGGACACATCATGAGCAGCACGACGAGCACGATCCAGCCGGGCGCCGCCTCGGCGCCCGGGACCGATACGGAGTCCATCCGCATCCCGGTGAGCGGGATGACCTGTGCCGCCTGCTCGGCGCGCATCCAGCGCACGCTCCAGAAGCAGCCCGGCGTCGCCGACGCGAACGTCAACCTGATGATGAAGACGGCGACGGTGCGCTTCGATCCGCGCACGGTCACGCCGGAGAACCTCGTCGAGGCGATTCGTGAGACGGGATATGGCGCGCAGCTCGCCAACCCCGACCAGACGGCGTTCGAGGAGCAGGAGGCGCGCGACCGCGCCACGGCCGAGGAGTTCCGCGAGCTGAAGCGGAAGGCCATCGCGAGCGGCATCGTCGGGGTGATCGCGATGATCATCTCGATGCCGATCATGAGCCATGTCGGTGTCAGCGACCCGTTCATCCGCTGGTCGACGAGCGCGCTGCACCCCGTCTTCCACGATGCCTTCCCGTGGCTCTACCGGTTGCCGCTGCAGGTGGTGACGGGCACGCTCATGGTGGTCACACTCGGCGTGATGCTCTGGGCGGGCCGCCACTTCTACACCCGCGCCTGGGCCGCCTTCCGCCATCATTCGGCCGACATGAACACCCTGGTCGCCGTCGGAACGGGGGCGGCGTTCCTCTATTCGGTCGTCGCCACCCTGGCGCCCGCGTTCTTCGCGCAACGCGGCATGGCGCCCGACGTCTACTACGAGGCGGTGATCATCATCATCGCCCTCATCCTCACGGGCAACGCGTTCGAGGCCCGCGCGAAGAAGCGGACGGCGAACGCCCTGCGTGCGCTGACGCACCTGCAGCCGAAGACGGCTCGGGTGGTCCGGCAGGATCCCGATGGCGCCGACGTCGAGGTCGACGCGCCCATCGAGACCGTCGAGGCGGGGGAGACGGTGATCGTCCGGCCCGGCGAACGGCTCCCGGTGGATGGTGAGATCCTCGCCGGCGAGAGCGCGGTCGACGAGAGCATGCTCACCGGCGAGTCCCTGCCGGTGGCGAAGAAGCCGGGTGACGCCGTCATCGGCGGCACCATAAATCGCACCG
>DASTGQ010000587.1:0-2849 GCA_035718985.1 Gemmatimonadaceae bacterium | reverse complement strand
CTTCGCATTCGACGCCACGCGGTCGCGACGCTGCCGCTGGTTGGCCTCGCGCTGCTCGTCCCGCTTGCGGTTGAACCGCGCGATCTCCTCCTCCGTCCACGGCGCGTCGAGCCGCGTCTGCAGCTCTTCGAGGGAGCTGGCGCGCACCGAGCCCCGCTGGCCGCGCGCCACCACGAACCGGAGCGGGCGGTCGAGAACGGGCAGCTCGCTCTCCGCGAGCGTCCGCGCCACTTTCTCCGGCAGGCGAAGTCGCGCCACGCCGCGCGCGCCTGTCGTCGCGTCTTCCTCGACGTCGTAGTCGATCTCGACCTCTCGCCCGCGCACGTCCACGCGCGACGGCAGGTCGTCGTACTTCGCTCGCGCCGACCGAGGTGACAGTGCCTCGAGCTGCTCGGTGAGGTCGAGGTCGGCCTGCTTGAATTCGGTGAGGGAGTGAACGTCGGCGAGGCGCTCCCTGTACATCGCCGCGAGGTCCGCCTGGCCGAGGCGCGGGAGCGCCCCACCCGAGCGACGCCACGCCTCGCGCACCGCGTCGATGACCGGGAGGTTCCGCTTCACCGCGAAGTGCCGCGCCTCCCCCCGCGCCAGCGCATCGGCAAGGACCTGGCGTGCCTCGTCCTCGCGGCCAGCAGGAAAGACGTCCAGCGCCTCGATCTCGCGCTCCAGCTCGAAGCCGAAGTACTCCACGCGCCGGCGCAGCACGAGCGGCGACTTCCGGCGCTCGCCGTCGTACTCCAGCGTCGCCTCGTCGCTCGTCGCGAAGCGACGGATGATGTCCATCGGGAGCTGCGTCCCCTCGATGGACGCGCGCGGGTTGCCGAACCGGTCGGCGAAGTAGCGCAGCTCGCCGGCGATGGCGCCCCAGCTTCCGCAGACGCTCGTCTTGCTGACACGCGCCTCCTCGCCCCACGCCGTCTGCTCGTCGATCACGAGATCGAACGGCATGTACTCGGCGAGCAGCAGCGCGAAGTCGCGACGCGTGCCCTCGTGCGCCCTCGGCATCTCCGCCGGCAGGTTCATGCCCAGGCCGCGATACACGCTCGCCATGCCCAGCGCCGCGTCTTCCACCGACTTCACCAGCACGCCGCGCCGATCCGCCCACTCCGTCATCTCCTCCTCGTGGAAGAGATGGCGCGGCAGCCCGTAGACCTCGCCCACGTAACCGCACTCGCGATATGCCTCGGCGTACACGTTGTACGCCGTGAGGTGATCACTTCCCGGTACGACGAGACCTTCCAGGTCCCGCTCCTCGCGCGTCATCCGGTGCAGGCTGTCGATCCCGCTCATCACGGCCAGATACGGCACCAGCTCGTCCCCGGCATTCACCAGAAGCTCGGCCCACTCGCGCTCCACCGGCATCGCTTCCACCAGCTTGCCGTATCGCGTGAGCCGCCCGTTCTCGATGATGCCGCGCCCCTCGAGGAACTTCAGGGCGCGCCGGTAGGCGATGCGATCCAGCGGGACCGGCAGCTCCAGCTCGTCGGCGGCCACGCCGAGGTCGGCGCACGTGATCGCCACCCGCTCGCTGTCCCCCGCAAGCTGGAATTCGGGCTCGGTGGGCTTGAGCGAGAAGAAGTCGATGTCGCGGTCGCTGAGGATGAACACGCGGCCGCCCGCCACGCGTCCGTGCACACGCCCCGCCATCTGCAGGATCTCGTTCGCGCCAAGGTGCAGCTTGGTCAGCACGTTCTTGCCGCGGTCCACGATGGACGTGAAGCGCGTGTCGTCGATGATGACGGTGTCGAGTCCCTGCACGTTGAGCGCGCTCTGCCCCGCCGCCGTCATGGCGAGGAAGTACGGCTTGCGCTCCTCGCCCTCGAGGAACGGCCGCAGCACTCGAATCGGCTCTCCGCCGTGGTAGAACGCCGTGTTGATCCTGGGGGCGCTCATCCGTACGTGCTCCGCCGCCTGCTCCACTCCCTTGCGCGTCGGCACGAACAGCGCGACGCCGCGCTTCTCCTTGTAGGTGCGCTGCAGGAACCGGTCGTCGAGGAACTCGCCGGCGTCCTTGTTCACCACATCCACCTTCGCCGCCTTGGAGGGATCGAAGGCGTACACCTCGAGCACGTCCGCGCTGTCCAGGTACGCGCGGTAGAACGTCGGGTCCACCGTGGCCGACAGCCAGATGAATCGGCATCCGACGCGCTTCCCCAGCGCGAGGCACAGCTCCAGCTCCGCGGACGTCTGGTGGATCTCGTCCACGATCAGCGTGTCGTGCGGCAGGATGTCGCCATCCTGGAACCAGCGACGCGCGATGCCCGTGGTGACGATCACGACGTTCCAGCTCGGCGTCTCCGGCGTCGCCTCGCGCTCGCGATTGATCACGCCGACGCGAAGGTCCGTGGTGCCGAGCAGCTCTTCGGCGATCGGGCGGATGGCGAGTGTCTTTCCCGAGCCAGTGCCGGCCACGATGCCGAAGCCACGGCGCGAGCGCGCCAGCTCGCGGACGCGCTCGCCGTAGTGCTTTTCGAGGTAGGTCTCGATATGGAGGCCGACGGCGAGCTCGATCGTCTCGCAGGCCGCACGCGTCGGCGCGATGACGATGACGCGCCCGGTCGCTGGCTCCGACCCGACGAAGGCTTCATGGTCGGGCGGGAGGTACTTGTCTCTTACGTCGCGCATGCGCCGCGCATGGGCGAAAAGCGTGCGAGCGCGCTACGGCTTCTTCTTGGGGTCCTCACCGAACCTGCGGATGAACGGCAGGTTCTTCTTCTCGCCCTTGTCGGGTCCGTCCACGTAGTCGTCACCGAACACGACTTTACCATTCGGCGGCCGGTTTCGCACGGCGGTCGGACAATCCGTGGGCGCGGGCTGCTGCTTCGGGGGCACCTTCTCGAGCCAGATGCGAC
>DASTGQ010000586.1:0-6366 GCA_035718985.1 Gemmatimonadaceae bacterium | reverse complement strand
GACACCGTGAACACGGCGAGCCGGCTCTGTTCCGCTGCAGGCCCCGGCGAGATCCTCCTGTCGGATGGGATGCGCCGCGCGCTCCGCGAATCACCGGGCCTGGAGAAGCGACCGCCGATGGAGCTGAAGGGCAAGAGCCAGACGCTCCCGGTCTACCGCTACAAGAAGAAGCAGTGAGCGGCACGCCGCTGCCGGCCGGCTACGTGCGCGTCGCGGCGGGCCAGTGTTCGGCGGTGGTGCGGGCCGAACATCGTGCGGACGCCGAGGCAATGCTTGGCGAAGGCACGTTGTACGAGGCGGCAGCGCGCGACCTCGCGGCGATTCCGCTCGCCGGACGTGGCGTGGCGTACGCCATCGCGCTCCCCGTGACCGGGACACGCGCGGTGGTGCGGCACAATCGGCACGGCGGTCTGCTGGCACCGCTCACGCGGGATCTGTTCGTGTCGCCCACGCGCGCGCCGTACGAGCTCGCCATCGCGCTGAGACTTGCTGCCGCGGGTATCCGCACGCCCGAAGTGCTGATGTACGGCGTCCAGCGTCCCGCGCTCCTGCTCAGGAGATCCGACGTCGTGACGCGCGAGATCATTGGCGGCCGTGACCTCGCGGCCTACATGCAGCCCACCACGTCGCCGAGCGACCGTGCGGCAGCGTGGGCGGCGACGCGCGAGCTCGTGCAGGCGCTCGACGCCGCGGGCGCCCGGCATCACGACCTCAACGCCAAGAACATCCTCCTCGCGCCCGGCGCGCCCGGGCTGGAGGCATGGGTGCTGGACGTGGACCGAGTGGAGTTTCGGGAACCGGGCGCGAAGGCGGTGCGCGGCGGCAACGTCGCGCGGCTCCTGCGCTCGGCGCGCAAGTGGCGCGACGAGAAGGGCGCGGTGTTCGACGAACGGGAGCTCGAGGCATTTGGGAGGTAACGGCCCGCTGGGGTGCCTGGTCAGCTTCGGCGCAGCGGCGTAGTTGCAACGGTGGAACGGGCGCGTGTCTTTCGCTCGTGCGGGCTGACGCGCGAATTACTCCCGGCTTGTCCTCGCATCCATCCACGCCGCCACACGCCCCCGCACCTGCTCCGGCGTGATCGCTCCCAGGTCTGCGCCAGTGGCTTCGGCGACCTCGGCGCGGGGACCGAGCGGCGCCCAGCGACCTGGATGGATGGGCGGCGTCGCGGGAAAGAGTCCAAGCGCGTGGATCCCGGCGGCTGCAGCGAGGTGCAGCGGACCGGTGCTCGCGGCGACGAGCCCGTCCACCTTCGGCAGGAGCGCAATGAGCTGCGCGAGCTCCAGCCGGCCGGTCAGGTCCACCACATCGGGCGGGAGGGTGGCGATCCACTCGCCCAGCGCACTCCCTTCGGCGGCCGATCCGGTCACGAGGAGCTGGACGCGAGCCGGGTCGAGGGACTCGGCGAGCACCTTCCAGTGCGAGAGCGGCCACTCGCGCGCGCTCCCGTTGGACCCGGGATGCAGCACCAGCGAGAACCGATCGTCGCGAAGTCGCTTCAGGATGTCGCCCGGAACCGGAACTCGCGGCGAAATGGCCGTCAGCGGCGAGAGCTCCTCCAGCGTGGGAATCCGGTCACCGAGCAACCGCCGTGCGAGACGGACGTTCAGCTGCGCCTCGTGCAGCGACGAGCGCTTGCGGCTGAAGTGTTCGAGGTCGTTGCAGGTAAGCCAGTGGAACCATCGGTGACTCGTGCCGATGCGCAGCGGAATCCCGGCCGCGCGCGCGGCGCCCGCGATGGCGGCGCGCGGACACGCGTGCACGATGACATCCGCGCGAGCCGAGCGCAGGAAGTCGCGCTGGCGAGCCTCGTCCCCGGTCTCGAGATCGTCCCACTCGAGCACTTCATTCACGTGCACGCTGGCCTCGAGCACCGGGCGCGTGTAGCGCCGACCGAGCACCACCACCTCGGCGCCGAGCCGTGACTGGAGCATCGCGCAGAGCGGAAGGGTGAGCACCACATCGCCGATTCGATCAGTGCGACTGACGAGGATGCGCACGCGGGTGTCTTCGGGTGGATGAACTGAGCTGTGATGACCTTCCGGAAATCCCAATATACGCCACCGCGTCCCGCGCTCACCGCGGTTGTAGCCGCGCCTCCGCCGCCGCTACCTTCTGTCATGGCTTCCCGCTCCCTCCGGCCCGGTTCGAGACTCCGCGCGGCATGACTCTTCTCTGGGCTGTCCTCGCCACGTTCTGGTTCCTCGTCGCCGTCGCGCTGGCCGTCGCCCTGCTCCGCCAGCGGAGCGTGCGAAAGCAGCGCAACCTCCTTGGCGAGTGGCCCATCCCGCGCGTGAAGCCGGAGGTGGTGGATCCGATCTTCACGCCCGGTCCATTCGGTCCCACGCTCGACACCGAGGTCGCGTTCGTGGGACGCGGTCCGTACGTCGTGGATGGCGGAACCTCCGACGCCGAAGCGTGGATCCTCGCCGCGCTCGCGCGCCGCGCAAGGCTGATGTTCGAGTTTGGCACGTGCACGGGAAAGACCGCCTACCTCTGGGCGCGGAACGCACCGTCCGACGCCCGCGTCGTCACGCTCACCCTCGCTCCGGAGCACGTGGGCAGCTACCAGCGCGAGGCCACCGACGATGCTTCCGACGTCGCGTTCGCGCTCAAGGAATCCACCCACACCGACTTTCTCTACTCCGGCACGGCGGTGTCCGGACGCGTGGAGCAGCTCTTCGGCGACAGCAAGACCTTCGACGTCTCGCCGTGGGCCGGCCGGTGCGACCTCGTATTCGTGGACGGGTCGCACGCCTACTCGTACGTCGTCAGTGACAGCGAGAAGGCGCTGCAGCTGGTCGCCCCGGGTGGCCTCGTACTCTGGCACGACTATGCCGGCCCACGCCACGCGCCGGGTGTGTACCGCGCCCTCAACGAGCTGGCGCGCCGCGTGCCGCTCGTGCGCCTCGAGGGCACCACGCTCGTCGCGTACCGCAAGCCGACCTCCCCCGCGCGATGAGTAGCCCGTCGGTGATCCGCCTGCCGGCGAAGCTGCACGTCGGCATCGTCATGATGAGCGCTGTCGGCGATGCGGTGCACGTGCTCCCCGTGCTCAACGCGCTCAAGCGACATTCGCCCGGCGCGAAGGTGAGCTGGGTACTGCAGCCTGGCGCGGCGACGCTCGTGCGCGGGCACCCGGCGGTGGACGACATCATCGTCTTCGACCGCGCGCTTGGCTGGCGCGCCTATCCCGCCGTGCGGCGCGAGCTCGCCCAGCGCCGCTTCGACGTCGTCCTCGCGCTCCAGGTCTACTTCAAGGCCGGGATCGTCACCGCACTCACGCGCTCCCCGGTGAAGCTCGGCTTCGATCGCGCGCGCGCCCGCGACCTGAACTGGCTCTTCACCACCAACCGCATCCACGCGCGCGAAGGCCAGCACGTGCAGGACCAGTACTTCGAGTTCCTCGAGGCACTCGGCATCCCGCACGAGCCCGTAGAGTGGAACCTCGGGCCGTGGGAGCACGAGCGTGCGTGGCAGCACGAGTTCTTCCAGCAGTTCGATCGCCCCATCGCGCCCATCGTCGTCGCGACGAGCAAGGCGGAGAAGGACTGGATGCCGGAGCGCTGGGCCGAGGTGGCCGACGCGCTCTCCGGCGACTTCGGTCTCCAGCCCGTGCTCGTGGGCGGCCGGTCGCCGCGCGAGCTGGCGGCGGAGCGCGTCATCCTCGAGCGGGCGAAGGTACCGGTCACTTCCGCGCTCGGCAGCGGACTGCGCAACCTCGTCGGCATCATCGACGGCTCGGCGCTCGTGCTCTCGCCCGACACCGGTCCGCTGCACATGACCGTCGCGCTGAATCGGCCGGTGATCTCCCTCATGGGCTACACCAACCCGAAGCGCGTCGGACCGTATCGCCGCTTTCACGACCTCATGATCGACGCCTACGGCGACCCGGGCGAGGATTACCCGCTCTCGATGGAGAACCGGCCGGGCCGCATGGCGCGCATCACCGTGCGCGACGTGCTCGAGCGCGTGCAGCGCTGGCGTGAGCGCTACGCGTCGTCCGTGGTGAGCCCGCCGCCGAAGCGGTAGCGTACGCCGAGATCGGCGAGCAGGCGGACGAGGCGCTGCAGCGGCAGCCCCATGACGGCGAAATAATCGCCGTCCACTCGCGCCACGATCGTCGCACCATACCCCTGGATGCCGTAGGCGCCCGCCTTGTCCATCGGCTCGCCGGTGGCGACGTACTCGGCGATCTGCGCTGCCGAGAGCGGATGGAACGTCACACCGACTTCCTCGACCGCCGTGCGTTCCTGCCCGCGATACCGCACGGCCACTGCCGTCATCACCACATGCGACCGGCCGCTCAACCGCGCCACCGTCGCGCGCGCTTCCGCCTCGTCGGCCGGCTTGCCCAGGATCTCGCCGTCCAGGATGACGATCGTATCGCTCCCGATGACCAGCGCATCCGGCTCGCGTGCCGCGATCACCTCCACCTTCTGGCGCGCGAGGCGCTCGCAGTGCGCGCGCGGGTCTTCGTTCGGCAGCATGCTTTCGTCGATGTCCGCAGGCTGCACGGCGTGCGAGATGCCGATCAGCGACAATAGCTCGCGTCGGCGGGGCGATTGCGAGGCGAGGATCACCGGCAGGTTCATCGTTCCAGCCACAGGGTCACGGGTCCGTCGTTCACCAGCTCGACGTCCATCATCGCGCCGAACTCGCCCGTCTCCAGCGGCACGCCGCGCTCGCGCAGCAGGGCGATGAAGCGCTCGTAGAGCGGGATGGCCACCTCCGGTCGCGCGGCGTCGATGAAGCTCGGACGGCGCCCCTTCTCCGCATTGCCGTACAGGGTGAACTGCGAGACGATCAGCAGCGCGCCGCCCACGTCGAGGAGGGCGAGGTTCATCTTGTCGTCCGCGTCGGCGAACAGGCGGAGGCCCACCACCTTGTCGGCCATCCACGCCAGCGCCGGCTCGGCGTCGGTGTGGGTCAGGCCAACCAGCAGGAGATAGCCTCGGCCGATGCGGCCGGTGACGCGGTCGCCGACGCGCACTTCGGCGCGGGACACGCGCTGGAGCAGGACGCGCATGAGAAGGGGTGAAGGAGTGGCCACAAGATAACCGGCGCTTGTTCGCCGGGCGCAGCGGCCGCAGCTTGATGGCATGGCCGCCATGTCCCCGCTCGAGCTCGAGCAGACCGTCGACGTCGAGACCCCCGAGCTCGTCGTCCTCACCTATTCCCTCGCCGGGATCGGGTCGCGCGTGGTGGCGGCGGCGGTGGACCTGCTCATCTGCTTCGCCGCGATGGCCCTCCTCGCGCTCGCCACCGTGCTCCTGGAGATCCCGTTGCGCTTCCGTGGCGGCTTCGAGCAGAGCGGGACCTGGCTCCTCGCCTTCCTCGTGCTCGCGCAGTTTGCCCTGCTGTGGGGCTATTACGTGCTTTTCGAGGGGCTTCGGGACGGCCAGACGCCGGGCAAGCGGATCTACCGCCTGCGCGTGGTTCGCGAGGGGGGCTACTCGGTGACGTTCGGGGTCTCCGCGCTGCGGAACCTCGTGCGCGTCCTCGACCTTCAGCCGGGCTTCCTCTATCTCGTGGGCCTCGGCAGCATGCTGGCCACGAAGCGCAATCGGCGCCTCGGCGATCTCGTTGCCGGAACCATCGTCGTACGCGAGGAAGTGCGGACGCTGCCGAGCATTGCGCCAACGCGCTCGCGCAGCGGGGCGCCGGAGTCAGCGCCCGCACTCGAGACCCAGCTCAGCGAAGACGAGTATGCGGTGCTCGGGCGGTTCGTGGAGCGCTGGGCGACGCTGGAGCCGCTCCGCCGGGCGGCCATCGCGCAGCATCTCGCGGTTCGCTTCGCCGCGGCGTTGCCCGACGACGGCCGCGCTCCCGCCGCGCGCCTGCTCGAGCTCCACGAACGCGAGAGGCAGGCTCGGGCACGCGGCGTCTCGTCGCGCGGGGAGACTGGCGCAGGGCGGGAACGGCAAGCCCTCATCGCCGCCGGGGCGCCGCGATGGAGCGCCTTTGCCGTGCGACTCGCCGCCGCACAACGCGACGGGCTCCGCTCGCTCGGCGAGCAGGGCGTGCGCGACTTCGTTGCCGAATACCGCGCGCTCGCCGCCGATCTCGCCCGCCTGCGCACCGCTGCCGGTGGTCGCGCCATCGACGAGCTGTTCCAGCTTGGACGGCTCGTGGCCGGCGCGCACAACCTCCTGTATCGCGCCCGCGGCACGCCCTTCCGCGGCGCGGTGCGATTCCTCTTCACCGACGTCCCCCGCGAGATCCGCCGTTCGGCCCGACCGATCGCGCTTGCCGCTCTGCTGATGTTCGGCCCAGCGATCATCGCCACCACCGCGGTCATTCGCTCGCCCGGCCTCGCGGCGCGCATGCTGCCCACCGGCATGCTCCAGCGCGCCGAGGACGGCGTTC
>DASTGQ010000585.1:0-6451 GCA_035718985.1 Gemmatimonadaceae bacterium | reverse complement strand
AGCTCTTCGGCGCGGAAGCCGGCGCGTATACGGGTGCCGCGAAACCCCGCGCCGGCAAGTTCGAGGCCGCCGATGGCGGCACGCTCTTCCTCGACGAGCTGGGGGAGCTGCCGGTGGCGCTCCAGGTCAAGCTGCTGCGGGCGCTCCAGGAGGGAGAGGTGCGTCGCGTGGGTGACAACGTCGCCCGCCGCGTGGACGTGCGAGTCGTCGCCGCCACCTCGCGCGACCTCGAGGCCGACGTGGCGGACGGGCGCTTCCGCGCGGACCTGTACTACCGGGTCAACGTGGTGCGCATCCACCTTCCCGCGCTGCGCGAGCGCACGGAAGACGTCCCGGAGCTCGTTCGCCACTTCATCGACCGCTTCAACGCGCGCCTCGGGCTTCGCGTCACGGGCGCCAGCGCGGCCGCGATGCGCGCGCTCATGGAGTATCCGTGGCCCGGCAACGTCAGGGAGCTGGAAAACGTGGTGGAGCGAGCCATGGTCCTCGCCGATCATGATCGTATCGACGTGGCCCAGCTTCCCGCCCTCCTCCCCGCGCCGGCCGGCGCCGCGCCGGAACTGCTCGACGGGGCGTCCTCGCTGGACCTCTCGGTGAAGCGTCGCACCGATGCCCTCGAGCGCGTGCTGATCCGCGAGGCACTCCTTCGCACCCAGGGCAATCGCACGCGTGCGGCGAAGCTGCTGGATCTCTCGCACCGCGCCCTGCTCTACAAGATCCGCGAGTACGGCATCGGCGATTGATCGCCCTCGCGCGCGCGTGAATGGTGACGCCGAGTGCCTGGCGGCCGCCAGATTCGCGGCATGCGATTCCAGGCGACTCCGCGCTCCATCGTCCTTCGTGCCCTCGGTCGCCGCCGCCGCGCGTTCACCGTCGTCGAGGTGCTCGTCGCGCTGGTGGTCGTCACGGTGGGGCTGCTGGGCGTGGCAGGCGCGTCGGCCATGGCGCTCAAGGCCTCCAATGCGGCGTTGCGTGAGCGCGCCGCCATCACGCGGGCACGCACTCGCCTCGCGCTGCTCGTGGCCGCAGGATGTACCAATGCGTCGGACGGCGAAGTTCGCGTTGCCGGCGGCGTAGTCGAGCGCTGGAGCGTCGGCCCGACGCTGGCTGGCGTGCGCCTCGTGGAGGCGCGCGCCCAATGGGATGACGCCGGCCGGCGGCGCGTCTCGCTGCTTTCGGGCGCGCTGCTGTGCTGAAGCGCTCCGGCGCCACGCTGGTGGAGCTGCTGGTGGCAATCACGATGGCCGCCGTGGTGCTGGGCGCGGGCAGCACCTTGCTCGTCCGGCAGCGTCGGGATTCCGCGGATGCCTCGGTCCGGGCCGGCGCCGAGTCGCAGCTTCGCGCTGCGCTCGGTGCGGTTCCGTCGGCGCTGCAGGATCTCTCGCCTTCCGCGGGAGACCTCACCGCAGGCGAGGCCCGCGACACGGCGCTGCAGATCCGGGCGGTAGTGGCCTCCGGCGTCGCGTGCGACAGCGCGGTCGCGCAGGTGAGACTGTCAGCCTCGGATACCGGCATGGACCGGGAGAGCTCCCTGGCCACGGCACCTCGCATCGGGGACACCGTCTGGTGGTGGTCCCCCGCTGGTGTCGCCTGGACGGGGCGGCGCGTGACCTCCGTCGTCAGCGGCACCGGCGTGTGCGCCAGGCAGGGACCCGCGACCCGACTGCTCCTTCAGCTGGGGTTCTCGGCGCCGGATACCGTACCGCGCGCGTCGCCCGTCCGGCTCACTCGCCAGGCGCGCTATTCCTTCTATCGTGCCCGCGACGGAACCTGGCAGCTTGGGATCGCCGAGTGGAGCGAAGTGTTGCACGACTTCTCGCCACCGCAGCCCGTCGCTGGTCCGTTCGTTCTCTTCCGGCCGCCGGATGGGCGCACCGGCTTCCGCTACTTCGACGCAACGGGGGCGGAGCTCCCCGTCGGAGTACAGGGTGTACCCGCGGCTGCGATCGCGCGGCTGCGCATGACCCTCATCGCTCCCGGGCGGGGACCGGGTGCGTCGACACTCGATCGCCGTGACTCCGTGGATGTGGCGTTCCGGCATGCGCCGTAGGACGCGGCGCGGTTTCGCGCTCCTTGCCGCCACGGTGTTGCTCGCGCTCGCGTCGGCGTTGGTGGTGGGCACCTTCTCGCTCTCGCGCGCGCTGCGCCGCGCCGCGACCACCACCCGGGCGCGGGCGCGCGTGGAGACGGGCGTCACGCGCGCCTTTGGCGAGGTGCTGCAGGGATGGAGCGGCCGCCTCGATTCGCTCCCCGCCGGCGCGAGCGTCGTGGTGACGCTCGGTGCTGACTCCCTCGACGCGGGGCTCGTGCTGCGGCGCCGAGTGAGCGTGTCCCACGTCGACCACGATCTCTACGCCGTCACCGTGGAAGTCTGTGCCCTCGACTGTGCGCATCCGCTCGCGCAGCGTCGCGCGCGCCTCTGGCTCCGCCGGTCCCTGGTAGCCGGCGACTCCGCGCCCCCGGCGCCCGTGACCTCGTGGGCGCTCAGCGATCTGTATTGAGCAGGGAGCAGGGAAGGGGCCGGACCCTGTCGTACGTCGCCTGCAGAATCATGCCCGTGTGCCGGCTCGACTGTTACCAAGTGCAGGGTTGGTCGTGTGTTCGGTATCAGTGACCGGACGAACGGTCACCTCGCCCGATTTCCGACTGATGTTTGGTGCGTCACGCTCTCGTGAACGTGGCGTGAAAGTCCCCGATCTCTCATGTGTGCCGGCCACGTCGTTCCCGCCCGCCGGCGCTCCCGCTTCCCGAACCTCCCCATGGCACTGTTCGGTCGTTCGAAAACCACGGTCGGTCTGGACATCGGCTCCGGGTTGATCAAGGTCGCGGTGGTCGATCACTCCAGGAAGGAACCGGAGCTGGTCCGTGCCGCGGTGGTCCCACTGCTTGCCGACGCCATCGTCGAGGGCGAGGTCATGGATCCCGGCATCGTCGCCGAGGCGATCCAGTCCGCGCTTGCCGCGGCCGACGTCAAGGGGAAACAGGTCGTGACCGCCGTGGGCGGGCGCGACGTCATCATCAAGAAGATCCAGATCGAGCGCGTGCGCGAGCAGCAGGCGCGCGAGCTGATGCGCTGGGAAGCCGAGCAGCACGTGCCGTTCGACATGGAGTCCGTCGAGATGGACTTCCAGATCCTCGACCCCGAGGCGAGCGGCGTGGAGATGAGCGTGCTCCTCGTGGCGGCCAAGCGCGAGCTGATCGAGTCCAAGATGCGGATGCTCACCGACGCGGGGCTCGAGCCCGGCGTCGTGGACGTCGACGCGTTCGCGCTGCACAACGCCTTCGAGGTGAACTACCCGTCGGCCATGCAGGGCGTCGTGTCGCTCGTCAACATCGGGCACGAGGTCACCAACATCAACATCCTCGAGGACGGCGTGCCGATCCTGACGCGCGACATCGCCATCGGGACGCGGCGCGTTCGCGAGGACCTGCAGCGCGAGCGCGGCATCTCCGCCGAGGAGGCGCAGCAGCTCATCCAGGGATACGACCGCTCGCCGCACCTCGACGCCGTGCTCGAGGCTCGCGGTGACGAGATCGCGGTGGGGATCGAGCGCGCCGCGGCGTTTCTCGCCACGTCGTCGCGCACGGGCGGCCAGGTCAAGGCCATCTATACCTGCGGCGGCGGCTCGCGCATCCCCGGGCTCACCAACATGCTGGCCGATCGCCTTCGCCTCTCAGTGCAGCAGGCGAATCCCCTGACCAACCTCCAGGTTCGTGACGGCGCGCTGGACAGTCTCGTCACGGATGAGGTTGCACCGCTCCTGATGCTCGCCATCGGGCTCGCGATGCGAAAGGTCGCCTGAGCCGAGACGCACAATGATCGGGATCAATCTCCTTCCGGGTACGGGACGCAAGCCTCGCCGCAGCAGCGGCGGGGGCGGCGCCAGCCTTCCCAAGCTCGACATCGCCTCCTCGCTCGCGTCGCTGCGCGAGCGCATCCGCGACCCGTGGATGATCGGCGCCGTCGCGGTCACGCTGATCGCCGTGGCCGCCGTCGGTACGCTCTACACCATGCAGAGCCGCCGCGAGGCGCAGGTCACCGAAGCGGAGCAGAAGGCGGTGCAGGACTCCACGCGCTACGCCTCCGTGCTCCGCGAGCGTCAGGTCGCCGAGGCCAAGCGCGACACGGTGCTCCGCTCCCTCAACCTGATCCGCGCGATCGACGATGACCGCTTCATCTGGCCGCACGTCATGGACGAGGTGAGCCGCGCCCTGCCGCCCTACACCTGGATCGTGTCGCTCGGCTTCACCGGCAACGGCCAGGCGCAGCAGGCGGTCACCACGCTCGCGCCCGGGGCCGCCGGCGGCAAGAAGCACCACGCCGTGCAGACCGCGATCCCGCGCGACACGGTGCGCATCCGCCTCGTCGGCAACACGGTCGACATCCAGGCGCTCACGCGCTTCATGAAGCAGCTCGAAGCCTCGCCGTTCCTCGAGGAGGTGCAGCTCAACAAGTCCGAGCGCGCCACCGACAACGGCAAGGAAGTCACCCAGTTCCAGCTCGACATGCTGTACTCCCGCCCGGACGCGGAGCTCGTGCGCCGCGTGCCCCTGGCCGTCTCGGTGAGGTAGACCATGGGACTCCTGCCCGCCAACCCGCGTGACCAGAAGCTGATGGCCGTGATCGTCGTCGCGGTCGCGATCTCCGCTCTCTACTTCAACTTCCTGTGGTCGCCCAAGTCCCAGGAGCTCGACGCCTCCCAGGCGCACGTGGACTCGCTGGTCGTCATGAACCAGCGCGCCAAGTCCGAGCTCGCCCAGGGCAAGACCCAGGAGCTCAAGGCCGAGGCGGAACGCTTCGCCTCCGATCTCGAGGTCATGCGCCGCCTCGTCCCCACCGGGAACGAGGTGCCGGCCCTGCTCGAGCAGGTCTCCACGGCGGCGCGCCGCGTCGGCCTCGAGATCGCCGACGTGCAGCCGCTCCCGCTCCTCCAGGGCGACCAGTACGACGCCTACAAGTACCGACTGAGCGTCCGTGGCAACTACCACGAGATCGGCGTGCTCCTCGCCAACATCGGTTCGCTGCAGCGCATCGTGGCGCCGATCAACCTCACGCTGGCGCCCGTGTCGCAGCCCGGCGGCGCGCGGAGCTCGGTGCGGAAGCAGCCGGTGGAAGCCCGCTTCGAGATCCAGACCTACGTGGCGCGCACCACCCCAACCCCCGCCAAGCCCGCCCTTCCGGGCACGGGAGAATGACCGTGATGCGTAGTCTCCTCCTCGCCGCCACCGGTGCCGTGCTCGCCGCCTCCACGGCGGCCGCGCAAGGCATCCCCAATGTCGACGCGCCCCGGCGCGCCGCGCAGCACGCCGTTGCCGCCGAGAACGCGCAGCTCGCGGCGCAGACGGGCCAGCAGATCCCGATGAAGAGCGGGCCGGCGAGTGCGAACACTGCCCCCGCGCCGGCTGCCTCCGCGCCGGCTGCCTCCGCGCCCGCTCCCGGCGCAAATGGCACCACGATCGTCGGCGTCGCGCCGAAGGCCGGCAAGGCACTCGCCAAGATCCCGCCCGTGACGCGCGAGGTCTTCAGCTACGATGCCGCCGGACGCCGCGATCCGTTCTACTCGCTCATCCTCACCGATGACCTCCGGCCGTTGCTCTCCGACCTCAAGCTCGTCGGGGTGCTGTATGCGCCGGGCGGTACCAGGAGCGTCGCCATCTTCCGCGACATCCAGACGAATGCCCAGTACCGCGTGCAGACGGGCGCAGCGCTCGGCCGCATGCGGGTCGCCCAGATCAAGCCGAAGGGCGTGATCTTCACGATCGACGAGTTCGGGCTCAGTCGCCAGGACTCCCTCATGTTGATGACGGATACCACAAAGGTGAGGATTAGATGAAGCCAGTTCTGGCGGTCATCGTTGCCGCGGTCGTCGCGGCCGGGCCCAATGCCCGCGCTGCGGCCGCCCGCCCGGCGGTGGGCGAGGTTTCCGCGCTGAGCGTGCTGCCAGCGTCGGGCCGCGCCGAGCTGGTCGTCGGCGTCTCCGGCGCTACGCACGTGAGCGAGTTCACGCTCGCCTCGCCGAGTCGCATCGTCGTCGACATCGACGGCGTGACCAACGGCCTGCCGGCCGGCGCCTACGACAAGGCACCGCGCGGCGGCATCTCCGACGTGCGCTGGAGCCAGTTCAAGAAGGGCACCGTGCGCGTCGTGGTCTATCTCGACCGCGAGCGCGACTACAAGATCTGGCGCAGCGCGACCGAGATCCACGTCAGCATCGCCACCAACGCCGGCGCGCAGATCACGCCGTGGCACCTCGGTGCGGGCAAGCCCGCCATGATGGCGTCGGGTCCGGCCGCTCCCACGGCCGCACCGGCTCCCGCCACCACGGTCGCCGCGAAGCCGGCTGCCGCCCAGGCCACCACCCAGCCCGCAACGCAGGCGCCGAAGCCGACGGCTACCGCCGCCAGGCCCAGCGCCGCGCCGGCGACGACGACCGCCGCCGCATCGACGAGC
>DASTGQ010000584.1:0-3987 GCA_035718985.1 Gemmatimonadaceae bacterium | reverse complement strand
GTTGTCGATGATCTCGTAGCCCTTCATCGTGATCGTCTTCGCGCCGCGGAAGGCGACGGTGCCGTGCGGCGTGTCGCGCGTGGCGGCCACGGCGATGCGCGTCTCCACCGGCTTGTAGCCCGGCTTGTCCTTCTTCGTCGTGTCCGCCTTCGCGATCGAGTCGGCGCGGGCGATGCTGTCCTTCTTCGCCGGGTCGGCGCGCAGCGCGGTCTTCAGCTTCTCGATCGCCTTGAGCGAGTCGCTCACCACCTTCGCGTCGTCGAGGTCGTACGTCCACAGCGCATTGCCGAGTGCCCAGCGCACCTTGCGGCCGTCGGCGCTCCAGGTGGGGAACTCGCCTCCGATCTCGTTCAGCTTCTGCACCGGCACCGGTGCCGCTTCGGGGTTGGCGACGGAGACGGTGGGCGCGACGGCACCGGCCTGCGGGATGGTGATGGTGTAGAGGTCCATCCCCACCATCGCCAGCGCGCGATCACCCTTCGGCGCCATGATGACGAGCGCCGCCGGTGGTGGCTTCGGCGGCGAGGGCTCGCCGTCGTCGTCGAGATGACTGCCCGATGCTTCCACCTCCACCGGACGCGCGGCGCGTCCGCCGACGAAGTTGCGCGCCACCTGCTGGTCGAGCCCCGCGTCGAGCGTCATCTGCATGCCGCCACCCGCGCCCGGCGGCAGCGGACCGACAACCTTCAGGTGCGTCTTCAGGTCCGTGCCGTCCCAGCGGAACGACACGAGCCCCTCTCGGCCGTACGCGTAGATGCGGTCGGGGTTCGAGGTGAAGTGCGGGTTGCCCATGCCGCCGGTGGGCATGATGGCGGTGACGTTGCCGCCCGTGGCGGGGAGCCACACGAACTCCGCCGCCACCGGGCCAAAGAACGCGGCGCCCGCTTCCTGCATCTCGCGCGCGGCAGCGCGCACGGCGACGACGCGATCGCCCTTCGGCGACCACGCGAGATCGCCGTACAACCCGCCGACCGTGAGCGGCGTGGTGCTCCACTTGTTCTTCCTGTCGAGCGAGGCGCGGACGATGGAGCCACCCGACGCATCCGCCCACGTGGTGTAGGCGAGCGAGCGGGAGTCAGGCGACCACGCCGGCCCGAACTCGCCGACGTTCGCCGAGCTCACGCGCTGCGGCGTGCCGTTCGGGAGATCCATCACGTACACGCGGTCGAGCGCCGAGAAGGCGAGCTTCTTCCCGTCGGGCGAGGCGGCGATGTCGCGGATCTGGTGCGCGGTGAACGACGTCGCCGTGTCCACGCGGTAGGCGAACTTCACCTCCGGTCCCATCTCGAGGTCCACCTTCGCCGAGAAGGGGATCTTCGTCGGCGCGGTCCGGTCCACGGGCACGCGCCAGATCTCGCCGCCGTAGGAGACGATCACCGCCTTGCTGTCCGGCGTGAAGGCGTAGCCCGGATAGGCATCCATCGGCGCGCGCGATTCGGTCTCGTCGCGCTGCACCGGATAGGCGAGCCAGTCTTCCTGCTGCGTCTCCAGGTTGCGGAGGCGGAGGCCCGTCTTCGTCTCGAAGCGCGACGCGTAGACGAGGTACTTTCCGTCCTTCGACAGCGCAGGGCGGAACGCCGAGCCCACGCGCTTGGACATCTGCGAGATGCGGCCCGTCTCGCGGTCCCAGACGTAGAGCTGGAACTGCGGTCCCACCGAGTTGTACTGCCAGTCGCCCTGCCGCGCGGCGTACCAGAGGTAGCGCGGGTCGGCGCCCCAGGCGGCGCCGAGCATCTTCGTCTGCGGCGAGACTTCGGGGGTGGTGGTGAGCTGCACGCCCTTGCCGCCCTCCACGTTGTACATCCAGAGCTTCGCCGTGCCGAAGGTGCCGCCGGACTTCGACGTCACGACGTATTCGCCGTCGGGCGAGAAGGTGGGCGAGACGTACATGTTGACGTTGCCCGTCGTCAGCGCGGTGGTGTCGCTGCCGTCGGCGTTCATGAGCCAGACGTTCTCGCCGCCGGAGCGGTCGGAGACGAAGACGATCTTCTTTCCGTCGGGGGAGAAGCGCGGCTGCGCGTCGTACGCCATGCCGTGCGAGAGGCGCGTGGCGGTGCCGCCCGTGATCGGCAGCGTGTAGAGATCACCCAGGAGATCGAAGACGATCTTCTGTCCGTCGGGGGAGACGTCGAGGGAGATCCACGTTCCCCTGGTGGTGGTGAAGGTGTGGGTGCGCGCGGTCTTGAGCGGCAGGCCGACGGTGGGCTTCGCGGCTGCTGCGTCGGGGCCGCCCTGCGCTGCGGCTGGAGACGCGGAGGCGAGCGCCACGAGGAGAGCGGCGAGAGCGAGGTTGGGGCGACGCATGGGGGCGGGCGGGGAGAGACGACGGGGGTTCCGGGAAGCCGTCAATTCTATAGGAAGGCGGGACGGGCGGAAGATCGTATCGGCGGATCGGTCGGGGCGACTTTCCCGAAGGAGATCATCGATGCACTCCAGGTCGGCCCGGGCGACCGGCTGACCGTCGTGCGCACCGAGCAGGGAATCCTCCTTACCCCGTTCGACCCGACCTTCGAGGAGGGGATGCGCGCCTTCGAGGCGGTGAACGCGGAGTACCGCAACGCACTGCGCGAGCTGTCGAAGAAGTGAGCGCGCGGAAGGCCACGCCGGAGCCGGTGTGGATCTCCCGCGCGCTGCTCGACGGCATCCATCACGAGCTGATCGAGCAGTATGGTGGTGCGCACGGCGTGATGAGCGAGGCGCTGCTCCATTCGGCGCTCGACCGCCCGCGCAACCTTCACGCGTCCTCGCCTGAGAGCGACCTCGCCGCGCTCGCTGCGTCCCTCTGCTTCGGCCTGGCGAAGAATCGCGGCTTCCGTGACGGCAACAAGCGCTCGGCGTTCACCGCGATGGCGGTGTTCCTGCGCCTCAACGGCTGGCGGATCATCGTGCCCGAGCCGGAGGCCGTGGCCGCAATGGTCTACCTCGCCACCGATGCGTGGAATGAAGATCGGATAGCCGAGTGGATCCGGTCACACCTGGTTCCGCTGGAGTGACGTAGCCGGCGGCTCCGATGCCCCGGCGCTGCGCTCACTGCAGTCCCGGCGCGTAGTCCCCATTTCACGGGACGGCGCGCCATGGATCACGGCGACAGATTCCCGACATTCCCGGTGCCGCCGGCACCGAACATATTCAGGCCCGCCGTTCCGGTCGAGGAACGGCGTTCCCCCTCCCGGAGGTCGTCATGGCCCGTCCCTCTCCCTGGCGTCTCGTACTTGGTAGTGGCGCCGCGCTCGCGCTGTTTGTCGCCTGCACTGGCACCGAGCCCACCGCGCTCGGCCCTGATGCATCGTCGCCCTCTCTCGCCCGCGCCGGCTACGACACGCCCGGCATGCACCGCCAGTACGGCACGCCGGTGAAGGTCGGGGACGGCATGGCCCGCACGTACGTGGTGCTCGATGCGAAGTCCGGCCAGGCACCCGTGGAGCTCGGCATTGCGCTCGATGCAAAGGCGCTCGACGGCCTGCCGACCGGCGCCGGTGAATACTCCTTCGACCTCGCGCTCCCTGCGCAGGCGCCGGCACCGTACCAGTTCGCCGAGCTGGATTGGAACCCGCAGGGACACGTGCCGGCCGGCGTGTACGACGTGCCGCACTTCGACTTCCACTTCTACACCATCACCCAGTCGGCGCGCGACGCCATCGACCCGTCAAATCCCAACTACGCGGCCGAGGCGAACAACCTGCCGACGGGCAGCTTCGTTCCTCCCTTCTACATCGTGCCCGGCCCGCCGGCCGCGGTGGCCGTGCCGCACATGGGCGTGCACTGGCTCGACGTCCGCTCGCCGGAGCTGCAGAACCTGCTCGGCAATCCGGCCGGCTACCAGCCGTTCACGAAGACGTTCATCTACGGGTCGTGGAACGGTGCGTTCACGTTCCTGGAGCCGATGGTGACGCGGGCGTACCTGCTGTCGCAGCCGGACGTCACGACACCGATCAGCGTGCCGGCACAGTACGCGCAGCCGGGATGGTATCCGGCGGCGTATCACGT
>DASTGQ010000583.1:0-4382 GCA_035718985.1 Gemmatimonadaceae bacterium | reverse complement strand
ACCGGCGCCTTCGTCAGCGCGAAGATCTGCATGATCGCGCCGCGCGACGGGTGCGAGATGTCCACCATCATCCCCAGACGGTTCATCTCGGCGATCACCCGCTTGCCGAGCGGGGAGACGCCGTTCCCCCACATCCAGCCGTTGGCGGCTTCGCCCGTGTTGGAGTCGGCGAGCTGGTTGTTGCCGTTGTGCGCGAGCGAGAGGTAGCGGCCGCCGCGGTCGTACAGCTCCTTCACGCGGGTGATGTCCGTCCCGATGCCGTAACCGTTCTCCACGCCCATCAGCGCCACCTTCTTCCCGCTCGCCGCGATGCGCCGCACGTCGTCCGCGGTGTAGGCGATGGCGATGCGACCCGGCGCGATCTGCTCGGCGAGGCGATGGATGGCATTCATCTTCGCCGTGTCCACCGTCCACGCCGCCTCGTAGCCGGCGGCGTCGAGCGGACCCTGCCCCACGTAGATGGAGAAGAAGATCGCGTCGAGGCCGCCCTGCTCCATCTTGGTGAGGTCCACCTGCGTCGTGAGCCGCTGCGCGTAGTTCAGCGTGCCCACCTGGAAGTTCTCCGGGTCGATGTCCACGTGGGTGTCGATCGTGAGCAGGCGTTCGTGCAGCGCGCGAGCGCGCGCCATGAACGCGGCGTCGATTGATGCGGACGCCGATGCCGGCGTGGTGGAAGGCGCCGGGTTCGTCGCGCACGCCAGGGCGGCGCACGCGACGAACATGGTAGCGATGGTCGAGCAGGTCAGGCCCTTCATTTGGCCTGCATTGCCTTCATGATGAAATCCTGGATCTCCGGCTTGATGCCGTAGCTCTCGCGCTGCGGCGATGGCCAATTCTGCTGGTCCCGCCACAGCTTGTTCAACCCCTTCTGGATCTCCGGGTCGCCGCCGGTGAAGCCGGCCACGAGCTCGCGCCACCGAGCCGCGAGCGCCTGTGCCTTCGGGCTCGCCGGGTCCTCGTGGAGCGACGCCTCGATGTCGGCGAACAGCGCGTTCCACTTGCGCGTCACCTCCTCCTGCATCTCGGGTGACCACATCGGCTTGCGCTGCTCGATCTTCGCCTTCGCTTCCGGGCTGTAGTACTTGTTCGTCCAATCGGTCTCGTTCTGCATCTCGATCTCCTGGATGACGTGTCTGAAGAGAGTCCAGTCCGGTCCCGTGTCGGAGCGCACCGAGCGCTCCGCCGCGGCGATGGTGGTCATCGCCTGCTCGAGCTGCCGCCGCTTCTCGCCGAGCACGCGCTGCTGGCGCCGCAGCGCATCGGCAAGCCCCGACTGCTTCTCCAGCAGGGGCCGGATCTCCTTCAGGGGAATGCCCAGGAACTTGAGGACGACGATCTCCTCCAGCCGCGCGAGGTCGCGCTCGGTGTACAGGCGATAGCTGCTCCCGGTACGCCGGCTCGGCGTCAACAGCCCGAGTCGATCGTAGTGGTGCAGCGCTCGCACCGTCACGCCGGCCAGCTTTGCGAACTCGCGGACCTTGTAGAGCTTCGTGGACTCGTGTTCCATGGCGCCTCCCACGTCACGATGCACCCTGACGTTGGGTGAGGGTCAAGGGGTTCACCACAACTTCGAGTACCTCGTACGGCGTACCACGTACTGAGACCTGAAGACTGGTCCCTGAAAAGCGCTACGCTCCTTCTCGGCGCACCGCTCCGCATGGCCCCGCATTCGTGGGGCGCGGATGGCGGTCTCCGTACCTCGTACTCGGTACGAAGTACTTGTAGTTGCGATCTAGCCGGCCCTCGGCAGCGTGAGCACGAACGTCGACCCGCGATCCGGCTCGCTCCGTACGGCGAGCCCGCCGCCCATCGACCGCGCGAGGTCGCGACTGATGGCGAGGCCAAGCCCCGTGCCGCTCTGCGTGGAGTTGTACGCGCGCTGCACCTGCACGAACGGCTCGAAGATCGCCTCCTGCTTGTCGAACGGGATCCCGGTGCCGGTGTCGGTGATGCCGATATCCACCGCGTCGTCGCGCGCCTCGAAGGAGATGGTGATGCTCCCGCCGGCGGGGGTGAACTTCACCGCGTTCGAGAGGAGGTTGAGCAGGACCTGACGCGCCTTCTCCGGGTCCACCAGCACGACGGCGTCCGGCGGCTCGCGCCGCGCGTAGGCGATCCCCTTGGCGCGCATCTGCGGCTCGGTGAGCGCGTCCACCTCCGACACCAGCTCCCCCACGGGAATCGGCTTCAGGTCGAACGTCACGCGCCCCGCCTCGATCTTGGCGAAGTTCAGCACGTCCTCGATCAGGCCGAGCAGGTGCGCCTCGCTGCTCTTGATGCGCGCCAGCGCCTGGCGCTGCGAATCGGTGACCGGCCCGTGGATCCCCAGCTCCAGCAGCTGCGCATAGCCGCCGATGGCGTTGAGCGGCGTGCGCAGCTCGTGGCTCATCACGGCCAGGAAGTCCATCTTCGCGCGATTGGCCTTCTCGGCATCCTCGCGCGCGGTGCGCTCGCTTTCCAGCAGGCGGCGGAAGTCGGTCACGTCCCGCCCCGCCACCAGCCGGAGCCGCCGTCCGTCAGGGAGCCGGCCGAGCAGCACGGAATGGAAGTCCCACACCCGCATGCTCCCGTCGCGCGTGCGCACCAGCCGCTCGCCGAACGACTTGGGCATCCCCTCGGAGGGCTCGCTCCGCTCGAGATCCGCGTCCACCAGCGCGTCGGCTTCGGGCGCCTGCTCTCCGTACGCGCGTCGCGTCCACTCCTGGGTGGTCGTCAGCTCGGAAGCGGTGTAGCCGCTCAGCTCGGACCACGCGCGACTCAGCTGGAGGATCGCCCCGTCTTCGGCGTGGAGCATCAGCGGATACGGTGCGGCCAGCACGGCGGCGCGCAGGCGCTCCTCGCTCTCGCGCAGCTCCTCCGCCGCCGCGGCGCGCTCGGCGATGGAATCGCGCACGTCGTACTGCCGCTCGCGCGCGCGCAGCGCGGAGCGCAGCGTCGTCAGCAGGGTGGCCAGGCGCACCGGACGCTCCAGCAGCGTCACGTTCCCGCGCGCGGCGAGCTGCGCCACGCCGGGCACGATGGCGTTCGACAGCTCGTCCTCGGAGAGCAGCACGACGATCGGCAGGTCGGACCACGTCGGTTGCCGGTCCAGCGACGATACGAGCTCCGCGCGCGCCAGGCGGCCGAGTGCCTCCTCGGCGATCACCACCGCACCCACGCCGCTGGTGATGCACTCGAGCGTGTCCGCCATCGTGCGGCAGACCTGCGCCTCCATGCCGGCGCGGTGGAGCATGCGCTGGGCGAGGGGGCCGTCACTGCCGCTGGGAGTGAGGATGGCGACAGTCCGCGACCGTGGCTCCATCTTGGCTGCGCTCAGCGTTCGTCGTCGTCGCGGTACATGAGCGGCTCGCGCGCGCCTTCGTACCGCGGCACGCCCGTGAGCACCCCCTGGAACTGCTCGAGCGGCTCGCCCACGGCCAGTCCTCCCTCGCCGACGCGGAACTCGCGGATGGTCTTCTCGTGCGGTCCGCTGCGCTTCTTCACCACCGAGATCGCGTTGCGCACCGAGCCCTGGTACTCGAAGTAGCGCAGCAGCACCACGGTGTCGGCGAGGTAGCTGACTTCGGCCTCCTCGTCCACCGGGCCGCCGAACACCCCGTGCTGCACGAGCGTGAGGATGCTCGTCACGCCGTGGTTGGAGAGGAACGACAGCAGCTCGTGCAGCTGGATGCCGAGCAGCCGCTCCGAGGGCATGGCGTTCATGTAGCCGTTGATCGAGTCGATCACGATGACGCTCGATCCCTTGTTCTGCACCGCGTCGGCGACGACGTTCGCGAACTCGCCCGGCGACATCTCGGTCGGCTCGATCTGGTGGATGCGCAGCCGGCCGTCCTCCATCGCCTCGTCCAGGCGGAAGCCGAGCGCTTCGGCGCGGAGCCGGAAGGTCGACAGCCGCTCGTCGAACATGAAGGCGCTCACCGTCTCGCCCCGCTCCACCGCGGCGCGCATGTACTGTACGCACATCACCGTCTTGCCCGTGCCCGCCGCGCCGGTCACCAGGGTGCTCGTGCCGCGGGTGATGCCGCCGCCAAGGAGCGCCTCGAGGCGCGGGTTGCCGCTCAGGAGCACTCCGTCGGTCGCCATCCGCGTCGCGGCGGCGGTGCGGATGCGCTGGAAGACCTGGATGCCGCCGGTGCGGATGCGGAAGTCGTGGTAGCCGCCACGAAAGCGCACGCCGCGCAGCTTGGTCACCTGCAGCCGGCGCCGCTCCGCACCGTATTCGAGCGCGATGTGCTCCAGCATGATCACGCCGTGCGCCAGGCTGTGGAGCTGCATGTCGCCCGCGGGCGCCGACTTGTCGTCCAGCAGCAGCACCGTGCACTCGCGGCCGGCGAAGAACTGCTTGAGCGAGAGGATCTGACGGCGGAAGCGCAGCGCGTCCC
>DASTGQ010000582.1:0-2487 GCA_035718985.1 Gemmatimonadaceae bacterium | reverse complement strand
GCTCTGGGCCCACGGAATCTCCGGCGACTGGCCCATCGTGCTCGCCACGATCAATGCGGAAGTGGGCCTGCCCAGCGTGCGCCACCTACTGGAGGCGCACAAGTACTGGCGCATGAAGGGCGTTCACTGCGACCTCGTCATCCTCAACGCCAAGGCTCCCTCGTACGTCCAGGACCTGCAGGATCACCTGACCACCACGGTGCTCGCCTCGAGCGAAGGAGGCATCCTGGATGCACCGGGCGGAGTGTTCATCCGGCGCGCGGACCTCATCGGCGCGGATGATGTGGCACTGCTGCGGACGATCGCCGCCATCAACATCTTCTGCGACGGCGTCGGGCTGGGTGACGTGCTGGGCGCGGTCGTCGACGTCCCCGCGGTGCACGCGCCGGACCGTCCGCCGCGATCGGGCACCAGCGCCCCGGACGCGGCGAGCGCGCTTCCCGGCAACGGGTACGGCGCACTGCTCCCGAACGATGATTACGCGATCGACGTGCGAGGCACGCACCTGCCCCCGGCGCCGTGGGCGAATGTCGTCGCCAATCCGCAAGCCGGCTTCTGCGTCACCGAGCGCGGCGGAGGATTCACGTGGGTGGAGAACAGCTACTTCTTCCGCCTCACGCCGTGGTTCAACGATCCGGTCTCCGACCCGTGCGGCGAAGTGCTCTACCTGCGCGACGAGGAGTCGGGCGAGTGCTGGACCGCGACGCCGGGCCCGGAGGCGACCGGCGACGACGGCGCCGCTTCCGCCTACCGCGTGGTGCACACCGCCGGCCGGACGACGTTCAGCCACGAGCGGCTCGGCATCGAGTCGGTGCTCGCGATGGCGGTCCCCGTGGCCGATCCCGTGAAGATCACCCGGCTCACGCTCACCAACACCACCGACCGTCCGCGGCGGCTCTCGCTCACGAGCTACGTCGAGCTCGTGCTGGGGACGGACCGGGAGCGCACGCGTCATCAGATCCACACGGAACGCGACGCGGGGACGGGCGCGATCTTCGCCCGCAACTACTTCGTGGAGGAGTTCGCGACGTGCGTCGCCTTCTCGTGGATCAGCGAAGCGGTGACGAGCTTCACCGCGTCCCGCCTCGAGTTCATTGGGCGGAACGGCGACCTCGCCTGGCCCGCTGCGCTCTCCGCCGCTGCCCTTGGCGGCGACACCAGCGCGGGCGACGATCCGTGCGCGGCGCTGCGATGCGTCATCTCGCTCGCGCCCGGGGAGTCGACGGAGGTCGTGCTCCTGCTGGGCGCCACGCGCAGCGATGACGAGGCGCGTGCGGTCATCGCGCGCCACGGCAACGCGGCGACGGCGGGACGCGCGATGGACGCCGCGGTCGAGCGCTGGACGACCCGCCTCTCCACGATTCGCGTGCGGACGCCCTCGCCCGAGCTGGACACGTTGGTCAACCGCTGGTCACTCTACCAGGCGTTGTCCTGTCGCATGTGGGCGCGTTCCGCAATCTATCAGTCGAGTGGCGCCTTCGGCTTCCGCGACCAGCTCCAGGACGGCATGGCGTTCGTCTACGCCGATCCCGACATCACGCGCGCGCACCTGCTCCGGTCCGCCGCGCACCAGTTCGTGGAAGGCGACGTGCAGCACTGGTGGCACGAGCCGAGCGGACGCGGTGTCCGCACGCGCTTCTCCGACGACCTCGCGTGGCTCCCTTTCACCGCCGCCCACTACGTGCGCGTGACCGGCGAGACGGGAGTGTGGGACGAAGTCATTCCGTACATCGAGATGCGACCCCTGGCACCCGGCGAGCACGAGATCTACGACCGGCCGACACGGAGCAACCTCCAGGAGTCACTCTACGCGCACTGCGTTCGCGCGCTCGACAAGGCGTGCACCACCGGTCAGCACGGCTTGCCGCTGATCGGGGGAGGGGACTGGAACGACGGGATGAACCGCGTCGGCATCGAGGGAAAGGGAGAGAGCGTCTGGCTCGCCTGGTTCCTCGTCGCCACGCTGCGGCGATTCGCGACACACGCCGAGCAGCGGGGAGACGCGGCCGTCGTGGCACGCTATCGCGCCCAGGCGGACGCCTACGCCGCCGCGGTCGAGCGTGAGGCGTGGGATGGCGAGTGGTATCGTCGCGCGTACTTCGACGACGGCACTCCGCTCGGGTCGGCGAGCTCGCTCGAATGCCGCATCGACGCCATCGCGCAGAGCTGGGCCGTGCTGTCGGGCGCCGGGGACGCGGAGCGCGCCACGACCGCCATGAGCTCGGTGGGCAGGGAGCTGGTCCTCGACGACGCGCGAATGATCCTGCTCCTCACGCCTCCATTCGACAAGAGCGAGCACGATCCCGGGTACATCATGGGGTACCTGCCTGGTGTGCGCGAGAACGGCGCGCAGTACACGCACGCCGCGCTCTGGTCGGTGCTCGCCACCGCGCTGCTCGGCGAGGGCGACCGCGCGTTCGAGCTGTTCCAGATGATCAACCCGTTCACGCACGCCCTCGACGGCCAGGGCATCGACGTATACCGCGT
>DASTGQ010000581.1:0-3304 GCA_035718985.1 Gemmatimonadaceae bacterium | reverse complement strand
CGTCGTCACCCACGCCGGCCGCTGCCCGTGCCGCGGGGTCGTCCATCACGCCGCCGGTCTTGATGTGCGTGCCGAGCCCCATCTCCACGGCGGCGAGCATGAGGTTCTGCACGCCCATCATCGCCGCGGCGTAGTCCTCGGCGGCAATCTCGGGATTGTCGCTCTTCACGACGGCGACGACGATCATCGCCGGCAGCTCGCGATGCTCGTTCGCCACGGTGTCGCGGAGGACCCTCCCGGCCTCGGGGGTGGCGGCCTTCCTGGCCTTCCGCTCGCCGAGGGCTGCGCCATACGCGTGGCGCGCTTCGGGACCGAGGACGTGGAAGCGCCAAGGCTGGGTGAGGCGATGATTCGGCGCGAGCGTGGCGGCGCCGAGCAGGCGCTCGATCTCGGCGCGCGTAATGGGGCGCTCGGTGAAGCGCTTGATGGAGCGCCGCTGCTGGAGGGCGTCGGAGAGGTTCATGCGCTCAAGATAACCGACATGGGATCCCGGCAGTCCCTGCGCTTCTGCGGGATGACACCGATCAGCGCTTCTCCACGATGGCCATCGTGCACCGCGAGATGCAGACGAGACGCTCCTGCTCGTCGCGGATCTCGATCGTCCACACTTGCGTCGCACGGCCGACATGCACTGGCGTTCCGACGGCACGCACCAGGCCCTCGAGCTTCGGGCGCAGGTGGTTTCCGTTTATCTCCTGGCCCACTGCCGTATAGCGCTCGCGGTCGATGAACAGCGCGGCGCCGAACGAAGCCACCGTTTCGGCGAGCGCGATGGAGGCGCCCCCATGGAGCAGTCCGAACGGCTGGCGCGTCCGTTCGTCCACGGGCATCGTGGCGACGACGCGATCCTTCGTCATCTCGACGATCTCGATACCGAGGGTGGTCGGCAGCCCGGTGTGCGTGACGGCACGGTACCAGTCGGGGAGGAGCTCATCTCGGGTCGTCATGGAAATGCCGGTGAAGGGTCGTAGCGAGGCAGCGCACCGTTCGGGGAGCGAATTCCCGTTCGCCTACGAGAAGTCGGGAGCTTTCCCGACAGCGGAGCCGGTCCGGCGGCCGCACTGTGAGGCGTCCCACCTCCACCCCCTGGATCCGCCGAGCGGATGGGAGCCTCCATGCGTCAACAGAGCTGGGCCGAACCCTGGCGAGTCAAGGTAGTCGAACCGCTGCGCATCACCAGCCGCGCCGAGCGCGAGCGCGCCATCCGGGACGCGGGCTACAACACCTTCCTGCTTCACTCCGACGACGTCTACATCGACCTGCTCACCGATTCGGGGACGAGCGCGATGTCCGACCGGCAGTGGGCCGGCATGATGCTCGGCGACGAGGCCTATGCGGGATCGCGCAACTTCTACCACCTGCAGGAAGCGGTGGAGCAGTTCTACGGGTATCCCGAGCTGATCCCCACGCACCAGGGGCGCGGGGCCGAGCACATCCTGTCGCGCATGCTGATCGAGGCTGGCGACCACGTGCCCGGCAACATGTACTTCACGACGACGCGGGCACACCAGGAGTTGGCCGGCGCGGAGTTCCACGATGTCATCATCGACGCGGCGCACGATCCCGTGTCGGAGCACCCGTTCAAGGGGAACGTGGACCTCGCCAAGCTCGATGCCGTGGTGTCACAGTACGGCCCGGCGAAGGTGCCCTACGTCTCCGTGGCCGCGACGGTGAACATGGCGGGCGGGCAGCCGATCAGCCTCGAGAACCTGCGCGCCGTGCGCGAATACACGAAGCGGCACGGGATCCTGCTCATCCTCGATGCGACGCGCGCGGTGGAAAACGCGTGGTTCATCCAGAAGCGCGAGCCCGCCGAGCGCGGCAAGCTGGTGGCGGACATCCTGCTCGAGATGTGCTCGCTCACCGACGGCGCGACGATGTCGGGCAAGAAGGATTCGCTGGTGAACATCGGTGGGTGGCTGGGTCTTCGCGATCCTGCACTGGCCGAGGAAGCACGCAGCCTCGTGGTGATGTTCGAGGGCCTGCACACCTACGGCGGGCTCGCCGGCCGCGACCTCGAGGCGATGGCCATCGGCATCGCGGAGTCGGTGCGCGAGGAGCACATTCGCAGCCGGATCGGGCAGGTGCTCTACCTGGGCCAGCAACTCATCGACGCGGGCGTGCCGGTGGTGCGGCCGATCGGCGGACATGCGGTGTTCCTCGATGCGATGGCGATGCTGCCACACCTGCCCCGCAACCAGTTCCCGGCGCAGGCGCTCGCGGCGGCGCTGTACGTGGAATCGGGCATTCGCTCGATGGAACGCGGCGCGGTGTCGGCGGGGCGCGATGCGACGACCGGTGAGAATCGTTATCCGAAGCTCGAGCTCGTTCGCCTCACGATTCCGCGCCGCGTCTACACCCAGGCGCACATGGACGTGACGGCGGAAAGCGTCATCGCCGTGCACGAGATCGCGAGCCGCGTGCAGGGATTGCGGTTCAGCTACGAGCCGACGCGGCTCCGCTTCTTCCAGGCGCGCTTCGAGTGCCTGCATCCGAGCGGCATCTTCGGGGACGAGTCGGGGCGGGAGCGCGCGCTGGCGATGGCGTCGGCCGACTACAGCATGCAGCCGTGACATTCACCACCATCATCGAGCCCTTCCGGATCAAGACCGTCGAGGCGATCCGGCAGACGACGCGTGAGGAGCGCGCCGCCGCACTCGCGGCGGCGCGTTACAACGTCTTCCTCCTGCAGGCGGAGGATGTGCTGATCGACCTGCTCACCGACTCGGGCACGGGCACCATGTCGGTGCAGCAATGGTCAGGGATGATGAAGGGCGACGAGTCGTACGCCGGCGGGCGGTCCTACGCGGTGTTCGAGCGCGCGGTGCGCGACGTGACCGGCTTTGCGCAGGTGATCCCGACGCATCAGGGGCGTGCGGCGGAGCACATCCTGTTCTCCACGGTGATCAGGCAGGGAAGCATCGTCCCCAACAACACGCACTTCGACACCACGCGCGCGAACGTGCAGGACCGGGGTGGGGTGGCGCTCGACCTCCCGATCGCCGAGGGCCATGTCGCGCAGTCCAGACACCCGTTCAAGGGCAACATGGACGTCGACGCACTGGAGCGCGTGCTGACGGAAGAGGGCGACCGCGTCCCGCTGGTGATGATCACCATCACCAACAACTCCGAGGGCGGGCAGCCGGTGAGCATCGCCAACGTCCGCGCCGTACGCGAGGTGTGCACGCGCCACGGCGTGCCGCTGTTCATCGACGCCTGCCGCTTCGCCGAGAACGCCTGGTTCATCAAGACGCGCGAGGCCGGATACGCGGACCGCTCGCCGGCCGAGATCGCGCGCGAGCTG
>DASTGQ010000580.1:0-2904 GCA_035718985.1 Gemmatimonadaceae bacterium | reverse complement strand
TCGAAGCTCGTGAGCCGGCTCGCGACGAACGCTGGCTGGAACGGCTTCTTGAAGTCGGCCCCGGCGTCCACGACGTCGCCGAGCTGTCCCATTCCCTGCGCCGCGATGGCGCGAGGTGCGGCGGCGGAGAGCGCGAGCAGTGCGGCAGCGAACGTCCGACGGCGCGACTGACGAAGTGACATGAGCTCAGGACTCCGGGTGTGGTGCAGGGTCGTCCAGGGGCAGCCGATAACCGGCGACCAGCTCGGCGCCTGGTGGTTGAAAGTCGTGATCGGGATCGCGGACGAAGCCGAGCTGCTCGTAGAGCCGTCGCGCGGTGTGCATGCTCTGCGACGTGTGGAGACCGAGCGTCGTCGCACCGGCCGCGCGCGCGCGCCGCACACACTCCAGCACGAGCGCGCGGGCCACGCCGCGGCCGCGGACGGTGGGATCCACCGCGACCAGCCGAACTTCGGGCCACGCGGCGGCGGAATCAAGGCCGGTGTACTGGGCGTGGCCCGGGTCGTAGAGCGCGACACTGCCGACGATGCGCCCCTCGAGCTCCGCGACGATCCGTGTGACGCCGGTGTCGTCGGCGAGGGAGCGCCCGAGCGCGTCCTCGAGCGCGGCCCACGCGCCGGCGGTCATCACGCGCGCGTACTCGCCGTAGGCGCGCATCGTGAGGTCGGCGATGGGCCCGCGGTCGGCGGGCCGAGCGTCGCGCAGGTGGAGCTCGTCGCTGCTGATGGGCATCCGCAGATGGGGGAAGTCGTCGGTGGTGACAATTGCGGCTTCCGAATATGCGTCGGATGCGTGCGTCGCGGGACCGAATGCACGAACGGGCCCGGCGGATGAGCCGGGCCCGTTCCTGTCTCACTCAGCGGGGCTACCGCTATTTGTCGTGGATCACCACGCTGCCGCCGCCGAGATACGTCGACTGCGACGGCGTGAGCGACGTGTCCGGAGTGCCGATCTGGTTGTCGTAAACGACGGCGCTGGTGGCGGGGTCGGTGATCTTCATGCGGAAGGAGTCGGGCTTCTTGGTGCCGTTGTAGGCGTCCCCGTCGACGACGGTGACCATGAAGTTGTAGCTGCCCTTCCCGTTGATCGTGCCCGTCCCTTTGAACTGGGCCGAGGTCCCCCCCTGGATCACGAGCCACTGGAAGTTCGTGCTGCTGAAGTTGAGGTTGGCCTCATTGAACTGGAACTCCGTATTGCCCGTCGGGACCGTGGCACCCTTCTGGTACTTGGAGACGAATCCGAAGTTCGCCTTGCCCGTGAGTGAGGGGTTGGCAGCGTAGGCGCCGAACGGCGAGTTGATCCAGCCGCCGCCGGTCACGAAGCCGGCCGTCGGGTCATAGATCGCGAGGAGTGCGCACACCGGCGTGCTCCAGTTGGTGCCCGCGTCCTCCGCCGACGCGCACACCTTCACGACGTCCGTCGTGTTGAACGCGCTCAGCTGCTGGGTGAAGGTGTTGCTCGGTGTACCGCTGCCGCTCAGGACCGGCTGATCCACACCATCGAGACTGTACTTCCATGCGATGATGTTGCTGTTGCCGGTCGCGACATCGGTGAAGTTGACGACGAGCGTCGGCTTCATCCCGAGCCCGACGGGATCGAGCGCGATGATGCTGCCCGTCGGCGCGGTCGCGTCGATCACCTTGAACGTGCCCGTCGCGTACGAGACGGCGTAGTTGCCGTTCGCCGCGCCTGACAGCGTCGGCGTGTACGTCCCGACCAGGGTCACCGACATCGGCGAGTAGATCGCGCCGATGAACACCGACAGCATGTCGCCATTACCGAGGCTGCCGCCGGCGATCGCGAGCGAGTACTGTGGCGTCTGCGGTGCGCCGGTCCACGTCAGATCCGGAGCGACCGGCTTGAGGGTGATCGACCGCGGCGTGATGGCGAGGCTCGCACCGGAGTAGGTCAGCGCGTAGTTCGTCGTCGCCGACAGGTTGCCCTGCTGGATCGCGTAATTGCCGACGTTTGTGCCCGCCACGCGGGACAGGTCGCCCGACAGCACGTCGCCGTAGACGAGATTCCCGCTGGTAATCTTGTACGTCAGAGGCGGATCCGGATCACCGTACGTCTTCGTCTGCGCATCCGCCGTGACCGTGATCGGCCTGGCTGCGACCGTCAGGTTGGCACCGACGTACGTGAGGGCGTAGTTGGTGCTCAGCGCGAGCGTGTTCTGGGCAATGGGGTGTGTGCCGAAGGTCGCGGCCGCCCCGGTGACCGTGCTCAGCGCACCGCTGAACGCATCCGTCCCGACGAGATTGCCGGCCGTGATCTTGTAGGTGAGCGACGGCTCTGCATCCCCGTACACTTTCGACTGCGCATCGGCGGTCACGGTGACGGGTCGCGCGGTGATCGAGAGGTTCGCGCCCGCGTAGCTGAGCGCGTAGTTCCCGCCGGCCGTCACAGTGCCCTTGAGGATCCCGTAGGTGCCGACGTTCTCTCCCGGGTTGCGCGTCAATACACCAGAGAAGGCGTCGCCATTCACCAGATTGCCCGAGGTGGTCTTGTAAGTGAGCGTGGGATCCGCGTCGCCGTAGACCTTCGTCTGCGCGTCGGCGGTGATCTCGATCGGACGCTGGTTGACCGTGAAGGTGTTCTTGTCGTACGTCAGCGCGTAGTTGGTGCTCAGCGCGAGCGTTCCCTGCAGGATGTCGTATGTGCCGACGTTCTCACCCGGTGCGCGGCTGAGCGAGCCGGCGAAGGCATCGCTGTTCACCAGGTTCCCGGCGGTGATCTTGTACGAGAGCGGCGTCGGATCCGCGTCGCCGTACGTCTTCGACGCCGGATCGGCGGTGACGGCGACCGGTCGCGCCGTCACGGTCAGGTCCGCAGCGACGTACGTGAGCGCGTAGTTGGCGTTGAGTGCGACCGAACCCTGGCCGATGGCATAGCTGCCGACGTTCT
>DASTGQ010000579.1:0-2052 GCA_035718985.1 Gemmatimonadaceae bacterium | reverse complement strand
CGGAGGAAGCTCGCGATCGACGGCTCCTCCCAGATCAGCGCCAGGTGGGACACCCAGCCGAACGTCAGCACGAGGTCGACCGCGCCTTCGCCCACGACCTGGTAGGCGATGTTGACGTCGCCGCTGCGCGCGTACCTGGCGCCGGTGAACACCTCGAGTGACCGCCCAGTCTAGACGTATGGGGAGCGGGAGGGTGGCGCCGGCCACCCTCCGCGGGGAACTAGAAGCTGCAGTTGCCGGGATCGGGCATGCTGATCGACCGAGGCGCCCCTTTCGGCACGAACTGGACGACCACGTTGACGAGCGGCACATCGCCCTCGTTGCGCACGATGTGCACGTTCTTCGCCAGCTCGAAGATCGTGTTCCCGGCAGTGACCACCTGCGGCGTGCAGGTCGCGTCGTCGCCCTGATAGAGGGTCGCCGTCCCGGACTTGACGACTAGGAAGCTCGGGCCCGGGTGCAGGTGCCACCCGGTCGAACCTCCGGGCTGGATAGTGACCTGCGTCACGTACATGTCCGAGTCGCCGTGCGTCTCGAACTTGAGCTTCCAGCCGTCGAAGTCGGTGTTGGTGTTGATGTCGCTGTAGTGCCCCACCGGCGCCAGCGGCACCGGGGTGGCGCCGACCGGCGGCGTGGCCAGGACCGTGGCGGTGGAACCCGCCATCACTCCCAGGACGCCCACGACGACCACTGCCCACGCGAATCTCGTTCTCATCTCTTCTCCTTGATTGCCTCCTTGCTTGTGGATGCGATGGCCTGGACCACCCGAAGCGGACCGAGGGCGGCGCGCTCCGCCGCGAGGGCGGCGGATTCACCCGAGGGCGCGTCGAAGACGAAAAAGCAGGTCTCGTCCTCGGGCACGTGGATCGAGCGCTCGAAACGGACGCGGATCCCCTCGCGCGTCAGCTCCAGCGCCGCCGAGCACGCCCGCCGCGTGCGCGCCTTCCGTTCGCCCGCCCGGCCGCGCGGGAGATACGTCTCGACGAGGTAGCTCGGCATGCGCCCAAGCGTCGGCGCCCGCATGAGGGCGTCGAAACGTCAGAACGTCTGAACTTTGCTACTCGAGCCGGCGCGCGAGCTGCGTCCTCGATCTCACCCCGAGCTTGGCGTAGATGTGGGTCAGGTGGCTCGCCACCGTGCGCTCGCCGAGGAAGAGCGCCGCCGCCACCTCGTGGTTCGTCTTGCCCTGGACGACCAGCGCCGCCACGCGGCGCTCGGACTCCGTGAGCTGGTCCCGGCCCGGTGCCCGCCCGCCGATGCGCTTCACCTCCGCCCTCGCCCTCTCCGCCCACAGCGGCGAGCCGATGCGCTCGAAAACCTCCACCGCCCGGGCGAGCGTCGCCCGCGCCGCAGACCTCTGCAGGGCCCGGCGCTGCGTGACGCCCTGGGCGAGGAGGGTGCGCGCGAGCTGGAACGGGTCGTCGGAGCGCGCGTGCTGCGCGAGCGCTTCGGCGAAGCCCACCTGCGCGGCGGCGGCATCGCCCCGTGCCGCGTGCAGTAGCGCGCGGCAGCGCGCCGTGATCGCCAGCGCCCACGCCCGATCGAGGCGCCGCGAGCGCTCCTCCCAGACCGCGAGTCGGGACTCGGCCTCGTCGAGGGCGCCGACTGCGATCATCGCCTCGAGCGCGTCGGCGAGCTCGAAGCGATGGCCCGGCTCCATGAGCACGGCCCGGTCGCGGATGGCCCAGCCCGGCCGCAGGTACTCGAGCGCACGCTGCGGGTCCCCTTCCGAGAGTGCGATGAAGCCGAGCACGGCGCGGTGCCCGGACTGGGCGATGCGGATGCCGTCCGCCTCGGCGCGCGCGAGCGCTCGCACCGATCTCTGGCGCGCGGCCTCGATCTCTCCGCGGTAGGCGTCGGCCATGGCCGCCGGCAGCTCCGCGACCGGCTGCGAGCCCTCGATGCCGAACTGCTCGCGGACCGCCAGCGACTCCCGCGCGTACCGGGCCGCGAGCTCGTAGTTCCCCGCGCGCCACTCGGTGAGGCTCAGGTACCAGAGCGCGAACTCGTCCTCGCGGTCGTCCGTCAGGGCGAGCTTGGCGCGCCACTCCG
>DASTGQ010000578.1:0-2493 GCA_035718985.1 Gemmatimonadaceae bacterium | reverse complement strand
CGCCTCGTTTCGTCCAGGCGCGGCCCCGAATTCTGGGGGGCGGTATGCCGATCCCGGTACGCGGTGCCGGGTTTACCCGCGTACTCGCCGTTGCAGTTACGGTCAGTAACGGGTTTACCCGCGTACTCGCCGTTGTAGTATTGCTCATGCCCCATCCCCCTCATTCCCCCACGAGCGCAAAGTGAGGATCCTCGTCCTCAACGTCGGCTCCTCGACGATCAAGTTCCAGCTCATCGATACCGATGGCGCTGCGATCGCCGCTGCCAGCGACAAGCGCCTCGCGCGTGGGCAGATAGAGCGCATCGGCGGCGAGGCGATCGTCTCGCTCGAGGCCACCGGCCGGGAGCCCGTCAAGTCGGCCGTCACCCTCCGGGACCACGCCGCGGCGGTGGAGTACCTCATCGGCTGGCTCGTGAGCGAGGAGTCGGGAGTGCCGATCTCGCGCGTCGGCGAGATCGAGGCGGTGGGTCACCGCGTGGTGCACGGCGGCGAGCGGTTCCATCACTCCACCCTCGTGGACGACAAGGTGCGCCGAGCGCTGGAGGATTTGATAGAGCTCGCGCCGCTGCACAACCCGCACAACCTCCGCGGCATCGCCGCCGCACGCTCGGTGCTCGGCCCCGACGTGCCCCAGGTCGCCGTCTTCGACACCGCGTTCCACCAGAGCCTGCCGGAGACCGCGTACCTGTACGCGATCCCCTACCAGCTCTACCGCCGCTACGGCGTGCGGCGCTACGGCTTCCACGGGACGTCACATCGCTACGTCGCCTATCGCTACCGCCAGCTCACCGGCAAGAGCAGGGAAGACACCAAGATCATCACTCTCCACCTCGGCAATGGCGCGTCGGCGTGCGCGATTTCCGGCGGGAGCTCGGTGGACACCTCGATGGGATTCACCCCGCTCGAGGGACTCGTGATGGGCACACGCTCCGGCGACGTGGACCCGGCGATCCTCGACTTCGTCGGCGCCAAGGAGGGGATGACCCTCCGCGAGCTCGAGACGATGCTGAACAAGCAGTCCGGCCTGCTCGGCATCTCCGGCCTCACCGGCGACATGCGCGAGCTGCTGGCGGAAGCGGCGGCGAACGGCGACCGCCGCGCCAAGCTGGCGATCGAGATCTTCTGCCTGCGCGTGAAGAAGTACCTCGGCGCCTACCTCGCGGAGATGAACGGCGCGGACGCCGTCGTCTTCACCGGCGGCATCGGCGAGCACGCGGTGGACATCCGCCGTCGCATCTGCGCGGGGCTCGACTGGCTCGGCATCCAGCTCGACGACGAGCGCAACGCGAAGGCGACAGAGGGACGCATCGACCGCGATGGATCGCGTGTGCAGCTGTGGGTGATTCCGACGGACGAGGAGCTGCTCATCGCGCGGGACACGTGGAGGGTGGTGACGGGGGGGGGTGCCTTGATGAAGTAAGGGCAACGGCGAGTACGCGGGTAAACCCGGTACCTCGTACCGGGATTGGCATACTGCTCCCGAGAATGCACTGATGCACCTTCGCGGCAACGGCAGTGACCGTCGCAGCGCGTGCTACTCTCATCACGTAGGGCGACGCCCTGTCGGGATCCGCTGTCCCGGCGCCGTAAGCTGGTTCGGGACAATGAGGACAGATCCCGACACTCGCTATCGCTCGTGCCGGATGACAGGCGTGGCACCTGGGTTCGTCCACACACAGCCCCGAATTCCTGGGGCCTGGATGCCTTCCCGGTACGAAGTCCCGGGCTTACCCGCGTACTCGCCGTTGCACTGACAATCACGTCGGCGCGCGTTCGTGCGCCTCGCCCGCTCAGCCTCGAGAGAAGATCAACGGCCGCCGCACGGCTCCGCTCCCGGCTGGAGCACCTTGATCGTCAGGTAGCGTACGGTGTCGCCGCTGGCGACGAGGTACTGATGCGGGACGCCTGCCGGGACGACGGCGACGTCCGCCGTCGTGAGGATACGTGTGGTGCCGCCGGCAATGGTGCCGCCGCGATGCTCGCCCCGCCCCGTCGGCCGGCTGCCGGCGACGTGTCCGCCGCTCAGCAGCGTCGCGCGACCCGCCTGCATGATCGCGACGTCCACCCAGCAGTCGTGGACCTCGGGCACCCCGTTGCCGGCCCGTCGCGCCTCGACGAGGGAGTACGACGTCCGCGCCGCCACCGTGCGGGCCGTGCTGGTGCCGCGCGCGAGTGCGTCGCCGGCCTGTGCCAGCTCGCGGGCGGAGAGGAAGGTGGCAGCTCCAGCGCCTTTGAGATCTTCGACAGGCGCCTGCGACATCGTGTCGACTTCGGGCAACTGGCCGTGGTCGGGCGCGGCGGCGTGCGGGCTGCGCGTGGAGTCCGGGACCTGGTCCGATCCACTGTCGCGCGTGCGGCAGCCGGTGCAGCCGAGCGCGCATGCAGCGAACAGCGCGAGTGTCATGTGTGTCGTGTGCGTCGTGCTCATCGCATGTTCCCCGTGTGGCCGAGCGAGTAGCGGCCGGGCTGCGGCCAGACGCAGAGCCCGTGAGG
>DASTGQ010000577.1:0-2804 GCA_035718985.1 Gemmatimonadaceae bacterium | reverse complement strand
AACTATTACGTCCTGTTCGACATGGCGTCGGCTGACGGGATGAAGATCGGCGATGAAGTGGAGATCTATCGCAAGCGCACGGTACCGAAGACGGACATCGGGCCAGCCATTCCGGAAGTCCCGATCGCGACCGGGCAGGTGGTCCGCGTGACGCGCTATGGCACGACGGCCCGCATCACGACGCAGCAGCAGCCGGCAATCCGTGTCGGCGAGAGTGTTCGAGTGACGGCGCGCATGCCCTGAGCAGGGGCGGACAGGCGCAACGGCATGCCGTAACGCCTGTCCGCCCATTAGATTAGGCGGTCGTCATGACCGCGATCGCGCACTTCATCGCCATCACCTGCTACATCGGCGCCGCGGCTCTGGCCGCGACGCCGTTTGCGCGTCCGGTGGGAGCGCCGGTGCGAGGTGTGGCCGCGGTCCTCGCGGTCGGAGTCCTCGCGCATGCCGCTGGCCTGTTGGCGTACGTCGAGCGCGTCGGACAGCTGCCGCTCACCGGCCTGGGGCCGTCGCTCTCCTTCGCCGGCCTCGTGCTGGCTGCGACGCTGCTCGTGGTGGAGATCACGGCGCGCGACGTCAGTCTCACGCTCGTAGCCGCTCCGCTCGCCGCGATTCCCACGACATGCGCCAACCTCATCGGACTGAGCCCTGGCGTGGATCCGGCCGGCGCTCGCGGAACGTGGCTGTTCGCGCATATCGCGCTCAGCTTTCTCGGCATCGCCGCGTTCGGCACGGCGGCCGCTGCCGGCTGCATGTACCTGGTGGAGCATCGTGAGCTCAAGTCGCGTCGCTTCGGCGCGATCTTCCGATTCTTCCCGCCGCTCGAGACGCTGGATCGAGTCAACCATTTTGCCGCCGTGACCGGTTGGCTCGGCCTCACCCTTGGAGTCGTGCTGGCGGTCACGTATTCGGTCGCGTACCGCGAGCTCAGCGTGTTGAAGGTGGTGTGGGCGCTCGGTGCCTGGGTCGCCGTTTCCGGTGTTGCGCTCGGGCGAGTCGTTGGTGGTTGGCAGGCGAAGCGCGCCGCCATCTACTCGAGCGTGTCGTTCGCCGTGGTGATCCTGCTGTATGTCGCGTTCCGCGTGGCCGAGACCAACGCTGGCGGGCGGTTCCTGTGAGTGGCGTGCCGATCCTCGTGGAAGCCGTCGGGCTGCGCGTGCTCGTCGTGGGCGCCGGTGTGGTTGCGACGCGAAAGCTCGTGACGCTCGCCGAGGCAGGGGCGCGCGTGCGCGTCGTTGCGCCGCACGCGACCGACGAGATTCGCCTGCTCGCCGAGGACGGACGTGTGGAGTGGCTCCGTCGGACGTACGTGCCGACGGACCTCGACGATGCGCAGCTCGTCATCGTCGCAACCGACGATCGGGCGGTGAATGCGATGGCGGCCGCTGACGCACTCGCCATGTACCGCATGGTCAACGTCGCCGACGCGCCGGCAGACGGTTCGTTCACGATGATGGCGACTCACCGGAGTGGCGATCTGGTGGTCGGCGTCAGCGCTGGAGGCGTCCCGGGCGCGGCAGCCCGCATTCGCGACGTCATCGCGGGCCGCTTCGACGAACGGTACGCGCGCGCCCTGGCAGCGCTCGTCGCGACGCGCCGTTCCGCGCTGGAGCTCGGCGAGGGGGAGCGATGGCGTGTGCTCGCGCGTTCCGTTCTCGGTCGAGACTTCTGCCGCACGGTGGAGCAGGGAACGCTCGAGAAAAAGGTGTCGTCATGGCGGTGATCGCGCTCGGCGTGAGCCACCACGGCGCGTCGCTGGACGTGCGCGAGCGACTGGCATTCCGCCCACAGGAGGTGTTGCCGGCGCTCGAGCACCTGCGCACGGTCGCCCGTGCGCGCGAAGGTGTGCTGCTCTCCACGTGCAATCGCACGGAGCTCTACCTGGTGGAAGGCGCCGACCAATGCGTGTCAGCGGCGTGGGCACTGCTGACCGAGCGGCTCGGAGAGGAAGCGAGCGCCTACGGCTATGTGCGACGCGACCGGGAGGCCGCCGCGCACCTGTTCCGCGTCACTGCGGGCATGGACTCGATGGTGGTTGGCGAAGCGCAGATCCATGGCCAGGTGCGCGACGCGTGGGAGGCGAGCCGTGCAACCTCCGGCGCGGTGCTCAACCGGCTGTTCCAGAGCGCGCTGCTGGTGGGCGGACGCGTGCGCAGCGAGACGGCGCTCGGCCACGGCGCCATGAGCGTGAGCTCCGCCGCGGTGCAACTGGCGAAGAAGATCTTCGGCTCGTTGAACGGCCGTCGCGCGATGGTGCTCGGTGCGGGAGAGATGGCCGAGCTCGCGCTCGCGTCGCTGCAGCACGAGGGCGTACGTGCTGCGGTGGTGGCGAACCGCACCTTCGCGCGTGCCGAGGTGCTGGCGGCGCGGTACGGGTCGACGGCAGTGCACTACGACGACGCGTGGCCCGCGCTCGCGGACGTGGACCTGCTGCTGTGCTCCACAGCGGCGCCGCGCCCCGTCGTCACGGCGGAGCGCGTGCGGGCCGCCGTGGGGCGTCGAGGCGACCGGCCGCTCTGCATCCTCGACATCGCCCTCCCACGCGACGTGGAGCCGGCCGTGGGGGAGCTCGCCAACGTCTTCCTCTACGATCTCGACGACCTGCGTTCCATGGTGCATGCGAGCGTGGAGCGCCGCCGACTGGAGCTGCCTGCGGCCGAGTCGGTGATCGCCCAGGAAGTCGAGAAGTTCTGGCAATGGGTGGCGGGCCTCGAGGCGGTTCCCGTGCTGACGCAGTTCCGCGAGGAGATGAACCGGCTTCGCGAACGGGAGCTCGCGGCGGCCCTTCGTCGGCTGCCCGACCT
>DASTGQ010000576.1:0-2371 GCA_035718985.1 Gemmatimonadaceae bacterium | reverse complement strand
ACCCAGCACGATCCGGACGAGGCGTACGCCGCCGCCCTCAGCGAGGCGCTCGCCGAGCGCGGGATCACCGTGGGCGGCCAAGCCGCGCGCTCCGCGAGTGATCGCGTGGACTCGCTCTTCACCGTGCAGTCCGCGCCGCTGCGCGAGATCCTGCCGATGATCCTCAAGCCGTCACAGAACCAGATCGCCGAGGTCTTCCTGCGCACGCTGGGCCTGGAGCGCGCCGGCGTGGGCACGGCGGACAGCGGTCGCAAGGTGGTGGAGCGCCAGTTCGCCGAGTGGAAGATCCCTGCGGACGGCTTCGTCGTCCGCGACGGCAGCGGGCTGTCGCGCAACGATTATCTCTCGCCGGAGGCGATCGTCGACATCCTCGACGTCATGCGGCGCTCGCCCAACTTCGAGCTGTTCCGGCAGTCGCTGCCCAACGCCGGCGTCGACGGCACCATCGCGTCCCGCATGAAGGGCACGCCCGCCGAGAACAACCTGCACGCGAAGACCGGCACGCTGCCGATGGTGCGCTCGCTGTCGGGCTACGTGAGCACGGCGGATGGCCGCCTGCTGGAGTTCAGCATCCTGTGCAACGGCTGGGTGGCGCCGCAGTCGGAGGTCGACCTGGTTGGGAATTCGATTGGCGTGGCGATGGCGTCGATGAGCCTTCGGTAACTACTCGGGCAACCACGAGTACTTCGTACTGAAGTACTTCGTACCGGGACCGACATCCAACCCCCAGCAATGTGCCGACGCGCCTCCCGGCGCCGTGCCCGGTGTCGGCCACACATTGCTGGGGCCCGGCTCCTGGGTCTCGATACTGAGTACCAGGTACGACGTACTCGCGGTTGCCTTTATCGCCCAACCACCCCCAGCCCCGGTCCGTCAGGAAGACGGATCACCCCCCGGTCGATCGTCGCCCCGACGTACGGGTCATTCGCCACCAGCGCCGCCCCGTCGAGGTCCGCGCAGTCCAGCAGCGGGGCGAACTGCGCGGCGGCCGTGATGCCGAGCGAGCTCTCGATCATGCACCCCGCCATGACGAGCATGTCGTGCGCGCGCGCCGTGGCGATCATGCGCAGCGCTTCGCGCAACCCGCCGCACTTGGCGAGCTTGATGTTGATGCCGTCCACCGCCCCGACGAGCTTCGGGATGTCGCCCGACACGAGGCAGCTCTCGTCGGCCACGATGGGAAGCGACGAGCGCTCGCGGATGAAGCGGAGCCCGTCGATGTCGCCCGGCTGGAGCGGCTGCTCCACGAACTCCACCCCCAGCTCCTGCAGGAGCGGGATCATGCGCAGCGCTGACTTCGGGGTCCACGCCGCGTTGGCGTCCACCCGCAGCACCTTGTCCGGCGCGAGCTCGCGCACCACGCGGACGATGCGCTCGTCCCAGCTCGAGCCGAGCTTGATCTTGAGCACGGGGTACTGCGCCGCCTCGGCGACGCGCTGACGCAGCGTGGCTTCGTCCGGGGCGATGCCGATCGTGAAGCTCGTCGGCGGCGCGTCGGACGGGTTCAGCCCCCACAACTTGTACACCGGTACGCCGAGCCGCTTGCCCATCAGGTCGTGCAGCGCCCCGCTCACGGCGGCGCGTGCCGAGCCATTGAAGCGGATCGCGCGCGCAAGCGCATGCTCCAGTGCCTCGATCGACCAGCCGTCGGCGTCCTTCAGCACCTCGGCCAGCAGGGGAAGCACATCCACCACCGTGTCCGCCGTCTCGCCGTAGAACTTGCTCGGCGCCGCCTCGCCCCAGCCGGTGGCGCCGTCCCTTGCGGTGAGCGTGACGCGGACGACGCGATACTCGCTGGAGCCGCCGCGGGCGATGATGAAGGGGTTCTTCGTGCGCAGCGTGATGATTTCGTGCTCGAGCTTCATCGGGATTCGTTACGTGAGGGTGCGGCGCGCCACGCCGGCTGCGCGGAGGGCGCCGGTGTCGGTGTCGCGCGACAGGTAGCCGAGGAGCGCATCGGCGAGCTCGGTGCCGCGCTCGTACCGTTCGTCAGGCGACTTTTCCAGGCAGCGCATCACGATGGTGGTGAGGGCGGGGGGCAGGCGCGAGTCGATCTCCAGCAGCTCCACCGGCTTCTCGTGCACGTGCTTGTAGCCCACGGAGAACGCGTCCGCGCCGTCGAAGGGCGGGAAGCCCACGAGTGCCTCGTACATCACGACGCCGAGCGCATACAGGTCGCTGCGGCCGTCCACCAGCTTGCCCATGGCCTGCTCGGGGCTCATGTAGTGCGGCGTCCCCATCGCGCGTCCGCTCGCCGTGAGCCGTCCGTGGAAGCGCGCCGTGGCGATCCCGAAGTCGGTGATGAACGCGTTGCCCTCGTCATCGAACAGGATGTTGTCCGGCTTCACATCCCGATGCACGACGCCACGCA
>DASTGQ010000575.1:0-9534 GCA_035718985.1 Gemmatimonadaceae bacterium | reverse complement strand
GAAGCTCTCGCCGTGTGCCGGGGGATCATCGAGCAGCTCGTCGATGAGCTGTACCAGCCGCTGTCGGAATCGCTCCGCTTCGTGATACCACTCGCGATCCCAATGCGTGTGGGCGACGACGTGGACCTCGAGCGGATCGTGAGGCATGAGCCGGGTCAGGCGTGGGAGACGATGCGGGAGCGCAAGCGCCCGGACTCTAACGCCACCGACACCAGAACGGAACGAAGGGCGGTCGCGTGATCACGCGACCGCCCTTCGGGACCCCTGCGGAGGTCGAACTCAGGCCACCGGCCGTCGTCCCGTGATGATGCGATACAGGATCACGATGATGGCGATGACCAGCAGCACGTGGATGATGCCGCCCACGTGGAAGGCGAAGAAGCCCAGCAGCCACAGGATGAGCAGAATGACCGCGATGGTCCAGAGCATGTGTCAGCCCTCGTTGAAGTGTGTGTGCTGCATTGCGGCCTCAGGCTTGGCAACGATCATACCGGCCCGGCAGTTCGGGGTGGCGTCATCGGCGCCGGCGTCGGAATGTCCGCTGGTGTGCTGTCGTTCCGACGCTGCATGCCGGCGAGCGCGTGCGTCTGTCGCGCGAGCAGGATGCGCGCCGCCCGGACGTCGTGTCCGACGTCGATCAGCAGGATCGCGAGGTCGCCGACTCCCCACAGCAGGCCGGCGAGCACGATCAGGCGGCTCGCTTCCCCGAGGAGCGTGGGGACGGCCGCAGTCCCCTGCGCCACGAACCCGGTGATGATCTCGGCCAGCAGCAGAAGGCCGAGGATCACGCCCATGAGCTTGAACAGCTTCGAGAGATACCTGAGTCCCACGTACGGCTCCAGGTCACTCGAGCGCACGTCGGGAATCTCCACCTGCGATCCGTCCGGCTTCAGTGCGTCGCCGAGACGATCGATCGGTCCCTTGACCGGTGCCGCCGCCCTATCACGTTCCCGCCGATTTTCGCTGCTCATTTACCCTCCTCCGGAGCCGACCCAGCGGGCACGGTAGCCACGCGAGTCGATGTGTATGAAAGGTCCATGCCCGGACTCAGCCGGATAGACGCCTGCGCCCCCCACCAGCTCCGGGTGTGCAGCTTCCACCCGGTCCACCGCCGCCAGGATTACGCGGCTGTCCGCGATGTTGATCTTACCGTCGTGATTCAGATCGTCCATCACGCCATCGTGATTGCTGTCGATGAAGATGTCGGCCGCGTCGCCGTACATGTGGCGGCTCAGTTCGGCGCGGCCGGTCGTGACGCCGCCGCCTGCATTGTACTGCGGTGACCGAAAGCCGCTCATGACCTTGACGCCGCTGACGTCGATCCCATGCTGGGACAGGTCGGTCAGGACCAGCTCCAGCTTGTCGACATTCCGAATCTGCAGCACGAGGTACTTGGGCCACACGTTGGGCTGGTCATGCGTCAGGAAATCGCGGAGCGCGAAATGCTCCGAGACGCGCGTGTCCGCGGTGGCCGCGGTGACCTCGATGAAGCCGGACGGAGGCTGATAACGATCCGGAGGCGCCCTCGACGGCGTGCTCACGCGTCCGCCATTCTCGCCAGGCCAGTTGCCGACATAATACAGTCCGATCTTGCCGCCACGCTTCACGTCGCGCGGTACGACGCCGATCAGGCTGAAGTCACCGACGGGCTTGAGCGCCCTGCCGATGCCGGCCACGAGCCGGAAGATGCCCGAGCGCGGTACCACGCTGGCGCCGCCGCTTTCCGATGACTCCACCCGCAGTGTGGCCCCGCCGGCAGCGGGTTTGGCGATGGGCTTGCCCGGCGCGGCGATCTCGACGCGAAGCTTGCCGCTCGCACCGCGGAGGGGTGCGACGAGTGCGTTGAGCGTGGCATCCGTGAGGTAGGCGGTGCTCGCCGCGTCCGGATTGGTGAGCGCCGCGGCCATCGTCGCCGCCGTCGAGCCGACTCCCATGCCGGGCAGCCGGCCGCGGACGGCCATCGTGATGCTCCACGTCCAGCCCACGATGAGGAGCAGCACGACGGCAGCAGACGCGACGTCGAGGATGCGCTCCGTTCGCGCGCTCACTCCGGCGCGGTGCCACCGACTCGTTGCGGGGCGCGGCACGAATGCCACCTCGACGTCGGGATGCTCGAGATCCGCCTCGAGCGCAGTTGACCCCCGTCGGGCACCTGTCGAACTTCCGCTGCTCACTCCCTCACTCATTCGCGGTCTGCATGTCGTCGCTTCCCGACCTCTTTCATCAGCTCACCGACGTCCGCCAGCTCGTGCAGGCGGGCGGGTACGTGGGACTCACGCTGATCATCTTCGCGGAGACAGGGCTGCTCATCGGGTTCTTCCTGCCGGGTGATTCGTTGATCGTCACGGCGGGGCTGCTGGCCGCTCAGCCCCAGTTCGGACTCCGGATCTGGCTGCTTGGCTTGCTGCTCACGGTCGCCGCGATCCTTGGCAACTCGCTGGGATACGCGATCGGTCGCTACTCCGGCCCCCGGCTCTTCACGCGGGACGACTCGCTGCTGTTCAAGAAGAAACACCTGTTCCGTGCACACGCGTTCTACCAGCGGCACGGCGGCAAGACGCTCGTCCTTGCGCGTTTCATGCCGATCGTGCGGACATTCGTCCCCGTCGTGGCCGGCATGGCGGAGATGGATTACAAGAGCTACACGGCCTACAATGTGCTGGGAGCCGTTCTCTGGATCTGGGCCATGCTGTTCGTCGGCTACGTTCTCGGCCGATACATCCCCGGCGTGGAACATCACATCGAGAAGGTCATCATCGCGGTGATCTTCGTCTCGCTGCTGCCGGGGCTCATCTCCTGGCGTCGCGAACGGGCACGCGCAGCCGCAGCGGCGGCGCGCCCCGCCACCGACGCCTGAACCATCACGGAGACCTGCAATGCCGTTCACACTTCCGCCGCTTCCGTATCCCACCAACGCGCTCGAGCCGCACATCGACGCGCAGACGATGGAGATCCATCACGGAAAGCACCACGCCGCGTACGTCAACAACCTCAACGCCGCGCTCGAGAAGGCGCCCGAGCTGCAGGGCAAGTCGCTCGATGACCTGCTCAAGAACCTGAACGCCGTGCCCGAGTCCATTCGCACGGCGGTGCGCAACAACGGCGGCGGGCACTGGAATCACTCGATGTTCTGGCAGATCATGTCGCCGAACGGCGGGGGCGCGCCTACCGGCAAGCTCGCCGACGCCATCAACAAGGCGTTCGGAGACTTCGAGAAGTTCAAGGAGCAGTTCAACGCCGCGGGCGGTGCACGCTTCGGCTCCGGCTGGGCGTGGCTGCTGAACGACGGCGGCAAGCTGTCCATCGTGAGCACGCCCAACCAGGACAATCCGATCATGGACGGCAAGGCCGCGCCCATCCTCGGCCTCGACGTCTGGGAGCACGCGTACTACCTGAAGTACCAGAATCGCCGCCCGGACTACATGAAGGCGTGGTGGAACGTCGTGAACTGGCCCGAGGTCGCGAAGCGGTTCGGCTGATCAGATCGTTGACGACGGGGCGCGCTCAGCGCCCTGTCGTCTTTGCTGGTGGATGTGCGTACGTCCCCACCAGCTCCGTGTGGGCCAATACGTGCCCCTGCATCGCTCGCTCGACGTCTGCCTTCTTCGCGCGGCCGAGATCACCGAGCATCGTATCCAGCGCCGAGAGCTTGAAGAAGTAGCGGTGCCGGCCGATCGGCGGACATGGCCCGCCGTAGCCGGCACGGTCCCAGTCGTTGATGCCCTCGCGCGTGCCGCGCGGCAGTCCGGCGCGGTCTACAGCCTCCGACAGCCCGCTCGCATCGCCGGGAATATCGTACAGCACCCAGTGCACGTACGTGCGCTTTGGGGCCGCCGGATCCGGTGCATCGGGGTCATCAACGATCAGCACGAAGCTGCGAGTACCGCTGGGCGCACCCGACCACCGGAGCGCCGGCGAAATGTCGCGGCCGTCGCAGGTGTGAACGGCCGGGATCTCGCCCTTCGCGTGGAAGGCCGGTGACTGGAGCACGAGTGACATCGGTCAGCGCCCCCTCACTCGGTCCCACGCATCTCGCACGGCGTCCTTGATCTCTTCCCACGCGCGCTCGCCGCGTCCCTCGAACTTCGCCCAGCCGCGTCGGACTTCGTCCTCGACGTCACGCCATTGATGGCCCCCATGCCGGGAGGCAGCGTCGTGGCCGTAGCGATAGGCGGACCGATAGTACTCGAAGCCCCGATCGGCCGAGGCATAAGGCCGCGACGCATAATTGGTCCGCCAGAAGTGCTCGTCCGCGCTCCAGTCGCTCGCAGGGGACACGTAGCTCCCGGTGGCGGCGTCCAGGTCGTCATTCCCTGCCATGGTCTCCTCCCCTCACTGGTTGAAGGCGCCACGGGATACGTGACGCACGCCAGGTGATTGGACGGCATACCGCGCGCCTCTGCTCCCGTAGCAGGTCGATTCCTGCCGTTGGCGCCGTCGCTGGTACGCCTCGTGCGCGCCTTGACGGAACGACCCGCCACATGGCAGGAGGGATCAATGTCGCGTTCTCATGACAGCCCAACCGATGCACTCGTCGAGCGGGTGCAGAATGTCTCACGGCCGCTCGATTCCCCGGACGACCTCGGCCCGCTCCTCGAGCAGATCGGCGACGCCCGATTCGTGCTGCTCGGCGAGGCGTCACATGGCACCTCCGAGTTCTATACCTGGCGCGCTGAGCTGTCGCAGCGCCTGATCCGCGAGAAGGGCTTCTCCTTCATTGCCGTGGAGGGGGACTGGCCCGACTGCTATCGGGTGAACCGCTACATCAAGGGATACCGGGACGCGGGTACGACGGCGCAGGAAGTGCTGCACGCCTTCGAGCGCTGGCCGACCTGGATGTGGGCCAACCGCGAGGTCATGGCGCTCACCGAATGGCTGCACGAACACAATCATTCCCTGCCGTCCGAGCAACAGGTGGGATTCTACGGCCTGGACGTCTACTCGCTGTGGGAATCGATGAGCGCGGTGGTGGACTACCTGGAGCGCATCGACCCTGAGGCGGCGCGCGCGGCACGACGCGCCTACAGTTGCTTCGATCCCTATTACGAGGACGTGCAGGAATACGCGCGCGCCACCGCCCTCGTCCCGACCTCGTGCGAGGACGAGGCCGTCTCCATGCTCGGGGCCCTCAGGTCGAAAGCGGCGGAGTATCGGGAGGACGGCCGCGACGCCTACTTCAACGCCGAGCAGAACGCGCTCGTCGCGCGCGACGCGGAACGATACTACCGCACCATGGTGCGCGGCGGCCCGACGTCGTGGAACGTGCGCGACCACCACATGGTGGACACGCTGGACCGGCTGATGGCGCATCACGGCCGCGGCGCGAAGGCCATCGTCTGGGAGCACAACACCCACATCGGTGACGCTCGCTACACCGACATGCGGCGCGCGGGGATGGTGAATGTCGGGCAGCTCGTGCGCGAGGGCCACGGAGAGCGGCCGGACGAGCGCGACGGCGTGGTGCTCGTCGGGTTCGGCACGCATCGCGGTACGGTGATCGCCGGCGACGAGTGGGGCGCGCCGATGCGCCGCATGCGCGTACCGGAAGGTCGCGTTGGAAGCTGGGAGGACATCCTGCATCGCGCCCAGGGGCGTGACGCGCTCCTCGTCTTCGACGGGTCGGACGACGGCGGCGTGAAGGGGCTCGAGCGTCCGATCGAGCACCGCGCCATCGGGGTGGTGTACGATCCGCGCGCCGAACGGTGGGGCAACTACGTCCCCACCATCGTGCCGCATCGCTACGATGCCTTCATCTACGTCGACGAGTCGAAGGGGGTCGACGCGCTCCACATGCCGGTGCACGTGGGCGGCGACGAACCGGAGACCTACCCGAGCGGGATGTAGAGAAGACCGATAGACCGATGGACCGATGGACCGAAAGGGCACACCGAACTCAGCTCGGTGTGCCCTTTCGGTCCTTCGAGCAGGCGGCCGCAGGCCGCCGAGCGAGTCCATCGGTCCATCGGTCCTCCGTAGTTACTGCGCCGCTTCGCCCTCGAGGTACGGGTATCCCTCCAGCCCGGCCACGTAATCGGCGATGAAGTTGTTTGCGTCGGTGCGGGTGATGTGCTTCACCTGCGTCACCTTCCGACGGAAGGTCTGCAGCAGGTCCGACGCGCGGAACTGCACGTAGTTCAGCACCTCGGTCACCGTGTCGCCGTGCACGAGGTCACTGATCTCGTAGCCCTCCGCCGTGAGGTGGATGTGCACGGCGTTGGTGTCGCCGAACAGGTTGTGCAGGTCGCCGAGGATCTCCTGGTACGCGCCCGTCAGGAACACGCCAAGGATGTACGGATCGCCGTCGCGCCACTCGTGCAGGGCGAGCGACGGATCGCCGTCCTTTCCGCCGACGAAACGGTCGATCTTGCCGTCGGAATCGCACGTGATGTCCTGCAGCGTCCCGCGTCGCGTCGGCTCCTCGTCCAGACGGTGGATCGGCATGATCGGAAAGAGCTGATCGATGGCCCAGCTGTCGGGCAGCGACTGGAACAGCGAGAAGTTGCAGAAGTAGCGGTCCACCTGCACGGCATCGAGGTCGGCGAGGATGTCCTCGAACTCGTCGCGGTTGTCGTTGACGATCCGGAAGATCGCGTTCACGGTGGCGTGGTACATCTGCTCCGCGATGGCGCGACCGCGCAAGTTCAGCACCCCGCTGGCGAAGAGCTGCTGCGCGCGCTCCTTGTCGAAGGTGACGTCGTGGAAGATCTCCTTGACACGGCGCGCCTTGATCCGGTCCCGGCTGATGTCGACGTAATCCTCGTACATCTCGTGGAGGAGCGCGTGGTCCTCGTCGCTGAGCTCGGGCACCGGCACCTCGGCCACGGACTCGACGTCGATGACCTTGAGCAGCAGCAGGGCGTGATGCGCGGTCAGCGCCCGCCCCGACTCGCTGATGATGTGGGGCATCGGCAGCGAAAGATCGCGGCACGACTCCGCCAGGGTGTAGATGACGTCGTTGGCGTACTCCTGCAGCGAGTAGTTCACGCTCGCGTCGGAGGTCGAGTTGGAGCCGTCGTAGTCCACGCCGAGACCGCCGCCGACGTCCACGTGCGTGACGTCCACGCCGAGCGCGCGCAGCTCGGCGTAGAAGCGCGCCACCTCCTGCAGCCCCGACTTGATGTACCGGATGTCGGTGATCTGCGAGCCGAGGTGGAAGTGGATCAGCTTGATGATGTCGAGCCGGCCGACGGAGCGCAGCTTGTCCACCGCCTGCATGAGCTGCGCGGCGTTGAGGCCGAACTTGGACTTCTCGCCGCCGCTCTCCTTCCACCGGCCGAACCCGGACGACGCGAGCTTGATGCGGATGCCGGCGGTGGGTGTCACGCCAAGCTCCTCGGCCGCGGCGAGCAGGACGTCGATCTCGCTGAGCTGCTCGATGACGATGAACACCTGATGGCCGAGCTTCTGCCCCATGAGGGCGAGCCGCATGAACTCGTCGTCCTTGTAGCCGTTGCAGACGATGAGGTGCTCGGTGCTCTCGGAGAGGCCCAGCACGGCCTGGAGCTCGGGCTTGGAGCCGCATTCCAGTCCCACGCCGTGCTTGGCGCCGAACTGCACGATCTCCTCCACCACGTGCCGCTGCTGGTTCACCTTGATCGGGTACACGGTGGTGTATCCGCCGGTGTACTCGAACTCCCGGATGGCGTTCTGGAACCGCTCGCTCAGCGCCTCGATGCGCGAGCGCAGGATGTCGGAGAAGCGCAGGAGCACGGGCATCGCCACGCCCTGCTCCTCGAGGTCGTTCGCCAGCTCGTACAGGCTGAGCTGCCGATCAGGATGCTCCTTGTCCGGGCGCACCACCACGTGGCCGCGATCGTCGATGTCGAAGAAGCCCGCGCCCCACCCTTCGACGTTGTAGAGCGCGCGCGCCTTCGCGATGTCCCAGTCGGCGCGTGGGCCGACGATCTCTGCGGTCTGCGTTGCCATGGGCGGAATTTAACAGGTCGCGCTCATGGGAAGAGCGTCTCCACCCGCCAGCCGTCACCTTCACGCCGGTAGAGCCGCCGCTCGTGCAGGCGGCTCGGCATGTTGTGCCAGAATTCGATTCGATGGGGCGTGACCCGGAATCCCGACCAGTGCGGGGGTCGCGCCACTGACTCCCCCTCGAAGCGGCGCTCCATCTCGCGCAACCGCACGTCGAGCAGGTCGGGCGAATCCATCACCTGACTCTGGAGCGACGCCCATGCGCCGAGCTGGCTCCCCCGCGCGCGCGAGGCGAAGTACGTGTCCGCCTCCGCCGCGGTCACGGGACTCACCGCACCCTCCACGCGTACCTGGCGCTCGAGGGGCTGCCAGTGGAAGCACATCGCCGCCCTGGGATGTGCCAGCAGCTCGCGGCCCTTCCGGCTCTCGTAGTTGGTGTAGAACACGAACCCGCGCTCGTCCACCGCCTTGAGCAACACGATGCGCACCGAGGGCTGGCCATCGTCGCCGACGGTGCCCAGCGCGAAGGCGGTCGGCTCGGGGAGCCGTTCCGCTCCCACCGCTTTCGCCGCCGAGAGCAGTTCGATGAAGCGCGTGAAGGGCTCGGTGAGGGGGGCGAGCGCCGTCATGCGCCGGTCCGGCTGGAAGGCGCGCTCAATCGTTGCTCCCCAGCACGCCGCCGATGACGCTGCCGAGTACGGCGGTCCCGAGCATGCTCCCTTCCTGCACCTGTCGCCCACCGGCTCGCGGCGCCGATGCGATGATCCGGTCGGCGAGACGTGAGAAGGGCATCGTCTGCAGCATCACGCGACCGGGCCCCGTGAGTGTGGCGAAGAAGAGGCCCTCCCCGCCGAAGAGCGCCGTCTTCACCCCGGGCACCATCTGGATGTCGTACTGCACACGCGACTCCATTGCCACGATGCACCCTGTGTCCACCCGGAGCACCTCGCCGGCGGCCAGGGTCTTCTCCCAGATGGCGCCCGAAGCGTGCAGCACGGCGACGCCGTCTCCCGAGATGCGCTGGAGGATGAACCCCTCGCCGCCGAAGAAGCCGGCGCCGATGCGCCGGGTGAACGCGATGTCCACGTTGGTGCCGCGCGGCGCACAGAGGAACGAGTCCTTCTGCGCGATGATCACGCCGTTCCACTCGCGGAGGTCCACCGGACGGATCTTTCCCGGGAAGGGCGAGGAGAACGCGACCGAGCGACGGCTGCTCGCGGCGTTGGCGAACGTGGTGATGAAGAAAGTGTCTCCGGAAAGCGCGCGCTTGGCGCCGGCGAACAGCTTGCCGAGCATGCCGCCGCCCTGCCGGTTGGGGTCGAGCGTGGTGTTCATCTCGATCCCCTGCTCCATGAACATCATCGCGCCTGCTTCGGCGATCACCGTCTCGCCCGGGTCGAGCGTCACGATCACCGCCTGGAGATCGTCACCGATCAACTCGTAGTCGAGCACGTCGGAATTGGGACTCATCGTCTTGCTGGCCTCGGGTGAGGGGTGGTGCTCATGGTGCCCCGGCGCGCGCTTCTCGGCTCTCCGCGGTCGCGGCGGCGGCCGGCGCGAGCTGATCGCGGCCCTTCAATTGATACGGGATGCCGTGCACCATCCAGTCCG
>DASTGQ010000574.1:0-10060 GCA_035718985.1 Gemmatimonadaceae bacterium | reverse complement strand
ACTGGTTGTCGGTGACGTCCGGGATGTACGACGCGCTCAGCAGCAGGTCGATGCCGCCCACGTTGGTGAGGGCCAGGGGCAGCCCGCCGAAGATGCCGATCGCCGCGTCGGCACCGGGGAGCCCGAGGAACTGGTCCTTGGTCGGGAGCTGCTGCGCAGGAGACGCGCCGGAAGAGCGCTGTGTGAACTGATCCACCTGCGGCAACGAGCCGCGGAAGCCGGTCGCGTGCAGGCCAAGCGAGAAATGACCCAGGCCACCCAGGGACGAGTTCGAACCGAGCGTATGATTGCCCCCGGCAACCGCGAGGCCCAGCTGCGGACCCATGAACTGATAGACGTCGTACGCCTGCTGGCAGGCGTCCTGCGCCACGCGATCCGGCGTGGAGTTGCTGGCCGCGACGCAGACCGGCTGCGACAAGCCGCCATTCTGGGCCTGCGCGGCCGTCGTGGCGACGAGGCAGAGGCCAACCGCGAGAACGAGAGACTGCTTCATGACGCGCGCTCCTTGCTGATGCGCACCCGGCCGGCCCCGCGCACGATGCGCCCGAGCCGCCAGCTGCCAATGTGAGCCGACGAGGCGCTCGCCTCGACCGCTCGCGCGCCGTCCTCGTCGGTGATGACGACCATCCCGACACCCATGTTGAACGTCCTGAACATCTCCGCCCGATCCACCCCGCCTGCCTGCTCGAGCTGCCGGAACAGGTTCGGCACCTCCCAGCTCGACCCGTCGATCTCGGCATCGAGCGACTCGGTCAGCGTGCGGTTCACATTGCCGGGCAGCCCTCCACCGGTGATGTGCGCCATGCCATGGATGTGACCGAGGACCGGGCGCAGCACGGGCAGATACGAGCGATGGACCCGCAGCAAGGTGTCCGCCACCGAGGCGTCTTCCCCGGGGAACGGATCGTTGACCGCCAGGCCCATCCGCTCAGAGACGATGCGCCGCGCCAGGGAGTAACCGTTGGTGTGCAGCCCGCTGCTGGCAAGGCCGACGATCACGTCGCCCTCGCGCACGCGATCGGCACCGAGGATCGCATCTTCCTCGACCATGCCGACGATGAAGCCGGCGAGGTCGTAGTCGGGAGGCGTGTAGATGCCCGGCATCTCCGCCGTCTCGCCACCGACGAGCGAGCAGCCGTTCTCGCGGCATCCCGCGGCGATACCGGATACCACGGCGGCAACGACGTCGGGCACGAGCCGGCCCGCCGCGAAGTAATCGAGGAAGAAGAGCGGCACGGCACCCTGCACGAGGATGTCGTTCACGCAGTGGTTCACCAGGTCGTGTCCCACGGTGTCGTGGCGGTCTGCCTCGATCGCGACCCGCAGCTTGGTTCCCACACCATCCGCGCTCGACACGAGAACCGGGCGTCGCGCCTCGGCGGGGATGCGGAACATGCCGCCAAACCCGCCGAAGCTCCCACGCGCGCCGGCCGTGAAGGTGGACTCGACCGCGGCCCGGATGCGCTGCTTCACCGCGTCCGAGCGGTCGATGTCCACGCCGGCGCCCGCGTAGTCCATGCCCCGCTCGTCCGTCACGAGCTCAGCTCCTCCTCGAAGGCCACCAGCGCATGGAAGTCGGCGACACGGGCTCGAATGTCCGACGGCGAGATCTCGAGGAGGCGCTGCACGGAGAACTTCTCCACGGCGAACGATCCCATGGCCGAGCCATACACCACCGCCCGCCGAAGGTTGGCGTCACTCAGGTCGCCGGTGCGCGCGAGATAGCCCATGAAGCCGCCGGCGAAGGAATCCCCGGCGCCGGTGGGATCGAACACGGACTCCAGCGGATACGCCGGCGCGAAGAAGATGGAGTTCTCCTTGAACAGGAACGCCCCATGCTCTCCCTTCTTGATCACCACCATGCGAGGGCCGCGCTGCATGATCCAGCGGGCCGCCTTCACCAGGTTGAAGCAGTCCGTGAGCTGCCGCGCCTCGCCGTCGTTGAGCGTGATCAGGTCCACGTGCTCGATGAGCTTCAGGATATCGGGCCGCCGGCTCTCGATCCAGAAATTCATCGTGTCGCAGGCCACCAACTTCGGCTTCTGCACCTGCTGCAGGACGTCGAGCTGCAGGCGCGGGTCGATGTTGGCGAGAAAGACGAACGGCGCGCTGCGGAACTGCGGCGGGATCTTCGGGCTGAAGTGCGAGAAGACTCCGAGGTGCGTCTCGAGCGTCTCGGCGGAGTTGAGGTCGTGGCGATATCGACCGCGCCAGCGGAAGGAGTTTCCGTCCGCCTGCTCCAGCCCCGCCATGTCCACGCCACGCGCCTTGAGCGGCTCCAGCTCGGCGAGCGGGTAATCGTTGCCAACGATGCCCACCAGCTGCACCGGAGAGAGGTGGCTCGCCGACGCGGAAAAGAAGGTACCCGACCCGCCGATGACGTTGTCGGCCTTGCCGAACGGAGTTTCGACCGAGTCGAGCGCGACGGAGCCAACGACGAGGACGGACATGAGGGGTGCTGGAGGGCTGGGGTGAACCGTGAGACGTGAGGCGTGGAACGAAAACAGCACGAGAGGAACACGCTGCACCAATCCGAAACGGCAGGAGTCGGCTCCTTCAGTTGTTTCTGCTGCTTCCTCTCCCGATGTGTTGGCGGACGATCACGATGGAATTACATCCTGTCCGGCGCCGAGATGCCGAGCATGGCGAGTCCATTGCGCAGGACGATCTGCGATGCGCGGGCGAGAAGCAGGCGCGCGCGCGTGATCGGTTCCGGCTCGTTGAGCACGTGCGCCTTGTGGTACCAGAGATGGATCTTTCCCGCGGTATCGTGCAGGTAGGTCGCAACGCGGTGCGGCTCGAGCGCCTCCCCTGCCCCCGCCACGAGCGCCGGGAAGTCGAGCAGCGCCTTCATCAGCTCCGTTTCCTCCGGGAGCGTCAGCACGGAGAGATCGGCGCTCGTATCGATGGCTTCCGGGTCGATGCCGCCGACGCGGAAGATCCCGGACATCCGCGCGTGCGCCATCTGGATGTAGTAGACCGGGTTCTCCTCGCTCTGCGAGCGTGCGAGGTCCACGTCGAACGAGAGCTGCGAGTCGCCCTTCCGCATGAGGAAGAAGTACCGTACCGCATCGCGTCCGACCTCATCGACCAGGTCGCGCACCGTCACGTAGCTCCCGGCGCGCTTGGAGATCTTCACCTCCTCGCCGCCGCGCATCACCGTCACCATCTGGTGCAGCACGTATTCCGGGTAATCGCGAGGGATGCCGATCTCGAGCGCCTGGAGGCCGGCGCGCACGCGCGTGACGGTGCTGTGGTGGTCGGCGCCCTGCACGTTGATCGCGCGGTGGAAGCCGCGCTCCCACTTGGTGACGTGGTAGGCGACATCGGGGACGAAGTAGGTGTAGGTCCCGCCCTTCTCGGCACTCTTCCGCATCACGCGATCCTGGTCGTCACCATACTCGGTGGTGCGCAGGAACAACGCGCCATCCTTCTGGTAGGTGCGGCCACGCTCGACGAGCGCCTGCACGGTGCGCTCCACGCGCCCGTCCTCGTACAGCGACGACTCGAGGAAGTAGGTGTCGAACACGACGCCGAACGCCTGCATGTCGCGATCCTGCTCCTTGCGCAGCTCGCGTACGGCGAATCGCCGCAGCGCGTCGAGGTCGTTCCCCGCGGCGTCCGCGGGATGTTCGACCACGTACCGCTGGGCAATCTCGGCGATGTACTGGCCGTGGTAGCCACCCTCGGGGATCGCCAGCGCCGCGCCGCCAAGCTCGCGGACGCGCGCCTGCGTGCTCTTCGCCAGGTTCTCGATCTGCACGCCGGCGTCGTTGTAGTAGAACTCCCGCGACACGCGCCAGCCGTTCCACTCCAGCAGCGCGGAGATCGCGTCGCCGAGTGCCGCCTGACGACCGTGCCCCACGTGCAGCGGGCCGGTGGGATTGGCACTCACGAACTCGACGACCACAGGCTGGCCCGCGCCGGATTCGCTCCGACCATACCGCTCACCGGACGCCACGAGCGCGCGCAGCCCGTCGGCGACGGTGTCCGCGCTCATGCGGAGGTTGATGAAGCCGGGCCCCGCGACGTCCGCGCCGGCGAGGCCTGCCGCCTTCAGGTCGAGAGCGGCCACCAGCTCCTGGGCGAGGTCGCGCGGCTTGCGGCCGAGTGGCTTCGCCAGCACCATCGCCACGTTCGTGGCCCAGTCGCCAAACGCCGGATCACGGGGCCGCTCGAGCAGAGGCTCGATGTCGGCCGGGCCGCCAAGCGCTCGAGCGGCCCGCGCGAGCTCGGCCCGCAGCGCGTCAGTGCCGGCGCTCACTCGCCGGTGCTCTTCTTCGGAGCGGTCGGCTTGGTCTCCGCGGCCGGCGCAGGGGTGGCAGTGCCGGAGGACGCGCCTCCTGCGTCACTCTTCGCCCCTTCCGCCTTCGCCTCGGGTTTGGACGGAGCAGCGTCGCCAGCGCTCGCGTCGGCCGCTGGCTTCGCCGAGCTTCCCTTCTCGCGGTGGGCGTTCTTGCCGTAGTCGGTGAGGTAGAACCCCGAGCCCTTGAAGGAAAAGCCGGCGGGCGACAGGATGCGCTCGGCGACCTCGCCGCAGACGGGGCAGGCGGCCTGGGCTTCGGCGCCAGAGATGGTGCGATAGAGCTTCTCGAACTCGTGCCCCCTGGGGCAGCGAAACTCGTAAGTTGGCATCGATGTGTGACTTAGTTCGCGCTGAACGACCGCGTAAAACTAGCCCCGCACCTCGCCTTCTACAAGCGAGAGCGTGTCGGCGGCGGCGCCCACTCGTCGCATTGCCGCACCACGCGCCAGCCCTGGCAGCTTTCACGATACCGGATGGCCGTGCGGCGGCACGGCCACCCCGCCTCGCCGCTTCCCGACTGACGAGGCGACGGCGTTGCTCTCCCTAGCGGTCCGCACCCGCATGGATGAACGACAGCGGGGCAACTAAGCAGGGCACGCGCCCGACCCACAGGATTCCGGACCCGTCACGCCTGTCCCGCACTTCCCGACATCAATCCGGCTCTTTGAGCGATCCGACCGGAACTCGGAGTCATCGATGCGGGAATCGGAGTCACAGGTGCGCAACTCCGAGTCGCCCATACGGAACACCAGGTCTCTCGTCCGCAACCCGGAGTCACTCGTCCGCAACTTCAAGTCAGCTGTGCGGTACGCAGAGTCATCGGACCGCAATACGGAGTCATCGATGTGGAATTCCGGGTCGCTCGTGGTGAGTCGGAATCATCATTTCGCAACTCCGAGTCGCTCGTCCGCAGTTCGGAGTCATCATTTCGGAGCTCCGAATCATCATTTCGGAACTCGGAGTTGTCCGTCCGCAACCTGGTGCTGTCGGTCCGCAACTCGGAATCATCATTTCGGAACCCGGAGTCATCATTTCGGAACCCGGAGTCGTCGTTTCGGAACCCGGAGTCATCATTTCGGAACTCGGAGTCACTGGTCCGCAACTCGGAGTCATCGATGCAGAACTCCGAGTCATCTGTGCGGAACTCGGAGTCGTCTGTCCGCAACTCCGAGTTGTCTGTCCGTAACTCGGAGGCATCGGTCCGTAACTCCGAGTTTCCCGTCCGCAACTCCGAGCGAGTTGTCCGTAACTCCGAGTCACGTGTCCGCAACTCGGAGGCAGCTGTCCGCAACTCTGAGCGGGCTATGCGCAACTCGGAGGAAGCTGTCCGCAACTCCGAGGCGACGATGCAGAACTCCGAGCGAGCTGTCCGCAACTCGGAGGCAACGATGCGCAACTCGGAGGCAACGATGCACAACTCGGAGCGACCCGTCCGCAACAATGAGGCAGCGATGCTCGGCTCGCGGGGCTCGGCGGCCCCTGGGATCGGTCAGAACACCCGGCGGTGACGCGATCCGCGACACCGGGGCGCGTGGGCACGACAACGGCGCGTACGCGGGTAAACCCGGTACCTCGTACCACGAAGGAATCCCGGCTCCAGGAATTTGGGGCTGGGTGTGGACGAATCGGGGCGCATCGCCGGTCATCCCGCACGAGCGCAGCGAGTGTCGGGATCTACCGTCCCTGTCCCGACGCCGGCTACGCGGCGGGACAGCGGGTCCCGACTGGGCGTCGCCCTGCGGGATGACGATCCCACGCGCTTCGACAGTCACCGGCCGTCGAAGCACGGAGTCATCGGCGCCTTCCTGGGACTCGTATGCCAATCCCGGTACGGCGTACCGGGTTTACCCGCGTACGCGCCGTTGCAGTCACTGAACCGCGTTCTCTCCGTTGCCGTCAAGAACTTCCCCACCAGCCAGGATCCGAGGATGTGCGCGAATGCAACGGCCTGCATGAGCAGGGTGAAACAAAGAAGGCACGGCGCACTCTCGTGCGCCGTGCCTTCTTCCAGAAGCGCGTCGGTTAGAAGCGGATACCGAACGTCAGCGGCACGGTCTTCATGCTCGTGCTGTTGCCATTCGCATCCTTGCCGGTCGAGATCTGCGTGTAGCGGGCATCGATACGCGCCGGGATGCGGCCCATGGCGAAGTCGAGGCCAGCACCGGCGTTGAAGCCCCAATGGTTCTCGGTCGGAACGCCGTTGCCGATGTCATAGTGCGCGAAGCTCGCGCCGGTCACGAGGTACGGCGTCACCGGGCTCGGGCTCTTGGACGTCCACAGCACCGCGTCCAGGTTGGCACCCATCGTCTTGTTGCTGCCCGTGCCAACGGTCGACTTCAGGCTGTTGCTCGAGTAGCTCGCGTCGGCGCGGAGGCCGAGCATCGACGAGTTGCGGAGATCCATCGAGCCGCCGAAGGTGTAACCCGTGTTGAACGCATTGGATGCGTCACCCATCGGCATGGAGGCGCCGCCGAAGAGGGAGAACGAGAGCGGCTTGCTGGCCACCTGCGCGCTCATCATGCTCGGGGCAAGAAGAACGGCACCGGCAACGGCCATCGTGCGGAGGATGTTGATCGTACGCATGATACCTCGGGGAAAAGGAAGCGAACCGCCTGGTGGACCTGCTGGCGAGCCCGCCGGGAAGGCGGCGCCTTTCCGCGCCGCGAGAGAAGCGGCGTAGGTCGTGAGACCCACGCCGCCTCGTGAAGATCAGTGCGTGTACACGGAGAGACCGGCCAGCAGGCCGATCGCGGTCTGCGAGACGCCATTGTTGCTGGCGCTCGAGATGTTGGCCTCCCAGCGCGACGCGAAGCGGCTGCCCACCGGCACCTTCACGCCGAAGCCGGCGCCGAAGCTGAACGCGCTGTCCGAGTTGCCGCCGCCGGAAACGCCGTCGAGCCCGATGAACGGGCGGACGTACATCTGGTTGGCCAGCCGGCTGGTGGAGAAGTGATACAGCAGACCGAGGCCGAGACCATAGTCCGTCACGCTCCCCGCGCCACTGACGCTCACGTGGTTGAAGCGCAGCGACGGCTCGATCGAGATGGCCGGCGACAGGTAGAAGCCCATCCGGATCCCCTGGATCGGGATCTGGAAGGCCGTGGTCTTCGGGTCATCGAGGGTGAACTGGAGGCCGGCATCCACGCCGAGCTCCGGCGAGGGATTCACCGACGTCGTGGCGGTGCCGCGGGTCGAACGCTGCGCAGTGGCGGTGGAGGCGATCGCGATCAGCGAGAGCGCGGCGAACGAGAGTACCCGACGCATATGCGTTTCTGTCCTGTAGTCTGGTGAGCCAGCCAAAACCGTGACTCCTCCCGGCCCCGGGAGTGCCACGAATCAGACTGTCGACCCCGCTACAGGTCACGCGATTCCGGCCAGGGGACCGCGCCGGGGGAACGGCTACATGTTTGGCCTGTAGGTGCCCCAGATGGCGCTCAGCGTATCGCTGATCTCGCCCACGCTGGCGCGCGCGCGAACGGCCTCCACGACGCGCGGCATGAGGGGCTCGCGCACACCGCCCCTGGTGACGTACGTCGCAGCGGCGGCGCCAAGCGCCGTCAGCGCCAGCCGAAGCCGCCCGTCATCGCGCTTGGCGCGCAGCGATGCGAGGCGCGCGACCTGATCGCGCTCGAGCGCGGAGTAGTCCGGCGTGGCGATTGCCGGCGGTGCACTATCGTCGGCAAAGCGGTTCACGCCGACGATCGTCGTCTCACCGCTTTCCACCGACAGCTGGTAGTCGTACGCGGACCGTCCGATCTCCTCCTGGAAGAAGCCGGCGGCAATCGCCTCGGCTGCCCCGCCCCGTTCGTCGACGCGGGCGAGGAGCGCGTTCGCCTCCCGCTCCAGCGCATCGGTGAGCTGCTCGACATAGAAGCTGCCGGCCAGTGGATCGGCAGTGGAGGCGGCCCCGCTCTCGTAGCCGATGATCTGCTGCGTACGCAGCGCGAGGGTGGCCGCTTCCGCGGTCGGCAACGCCAGCGCCTCGTCGTAGCCGTTCGTGTGAAGGGACTGCGTTCCACCGAGCACGGCGGCCAGCGCCTGGACGGTGACCCGCACGACGTTGTTCAGCGGCTGCTGCGCCTGGAGCGTCACGCCTCCCGTCTGGGTGTGGAAGCGCAGGCGACAGCTCGCGTCATTCGCCGCGAAGCGCTCGCGCATGAGTCGCGCGTACATGCGCCGCGCGGCGCGGAACTTCGCCACCTCCTCGAACAGGTCGTTGTGCGCAGCGAAGAAGAAGGAGAGCCGCGGCGCGAAGCTGTCCACGTCGAGCCCCGCCTCGCGCGCGCGCGACACGTACTCCATCGCGTTGGCGAAGGTGAACGCGAGCTCCTGCACCGCCGTCGCGCCGGCCTCGCGGATGTGGTAGCCGCTGATGGAGATCGGGTTCCAGCTTGGTACTTCGGTCGCACAGAATCGGAAGACGTCGGCGATGAGCGCGAGCGAAGGCTCGGGGGGGTAGATGTACGTTCCGCGCGCCACGTACTCCTTGAGGATGTCATTCTGGATGGTGCCGCTCAACGTTTCGCGCGCGATCCCGCGCTCCTCGGCCACGACGATGTACATCGCGAGCAGCGTGGAGGCGGTGGAGTTGATGGTCATGCTCGTCGACACCTTGTCGAGCGGGATGCCGTCGAGGAGCAGGTGCATGTCTTCCACGGTGTCGATGGCGACACCCACGCGCCCGACCTCGCCATGGGCGCGAGGCGAATCCGAATCGATGCCCATCTGCGTCGGCAGGTCGAACGCGACGCTCAGGCCAGTCTGCCCCTTCTCCAGCAGCAGCCGGAAGCGCTCATTGGTCTGCTGCGCCGTGCCGAATCCCGCGTACTGGCGCATGGTCCAGAGGCGCCCGCGGTACATCGTGGGCTGTACGCCACGCGTGAAGGGAAACTGCCCGGGATCGCCGAGCTCGTGCTCGTAATCGAGCGGCACTGGCCGGTAGACCGGCGCGACGGGAATGCCGGAGGGCGTGAGCTTTTCGGAAGGCATGGCTGAAAAGTACACGTGAAGCGTGGAGCGTGAATCGTGAGGCGTAACGGCGACGGCACACCAGGACCCAGTCCGGTGTGCCGTCACGTCTCACGTCTCACGTCTCACGTCTCACGTCTCACGATTCAGACGCGCACCTCACGCTCCCACGAGCGCCGTCTCCCCAGCGAGCGTCTGGTTCGCCAGGTCAACGTCCCGCTTCGAGCCGATGAATAGCGGCACGCGCTGGTGCAGCTCCGAGGGCTGGACATCGAGGATGCGCTGGGTGCCGTCACTCGCCGCGCCGCCCGCTTGCTCGCAGATGAAGGCCAGCGGGTTCGCCTCGTACAGCAGGCGTAGCTTGCCGCCGGACATGCGCCCGTTGGCCGGGTAGCAGAACACGCCTCCGCCAAGCAGGTTGCGGTGAAAATCCGCCACGAGCGAGCCGACGTACCGTACGTTGAGTGGCCGCCGTCCGCCTTCGAGCCCGCGATAGCGTCGCATGAGCAGCTTGGTGGGTTCGTCCCACTGTGCCTCGTACGAGTCGTTCACCGAGAGGTAGCGTCCCTCGTCGGGAATGCGGATGTCCGGATGCGAGAGGAGGAATTCCCCGATGGACGGGTCGAGCGTGAAGCCGTGCACTCCCTGCCCCGTGGTGTACACGAGCATGGTGCTGGAGCCGTAGATCACGTAGCCCGCGGCCACCTGCCGACGGCCCGGCTGCAGCATGTCCTCCATCTCGCCGTGCCGGCCGCGCGTGATCTTGCGCACGACGGAGAAGATGGT